>NZ_VTQF01000001.1:355357-541104 GCF_008763935.1 Streptococcus mitis | reverse complement strand
AACAATTTGTTCGGCGTTGATTCCCTCTCTCTTACTAACTTCATCTGGTGTCAAGTTCTCTGCCTTTTGACCAGCCTGATCACCATCTATGTAAGCTACTCGATTAGAATCTTTCTTAACTTGACCAGCTTGGTAACGACCAAGTTCATAGGAACAAACACTTAGGGCAAGAACTGCCACTGAACCCGCTACATATTTTTTATTGATTTTCATTCTTTCCTCATTTCAATTCTTCTGCTAAAACACTCATATTTTCTTCAAGATTTTCTAAATAGGTCTTGTCATTTTGTGGGTCTGCCTCTAAAGGATTCAGAGTTTTAAGCCCCACACCTGTTGATTTGACAAGAGTTTCAGCTACTTTTGAAGAAGCGTTACTTTCTGTAAAAATCGTTTTAACCTTATAGGTTTTAACAAATTCCTGAATTTCTGTTAGTTGTCTTGGACTTGGTTCCTGTTCAGGAGAGATACCAGCGATTCCAAGTTGATTGAGTCCAAATCGCTTCGCTAGATAAGAAAAGGCTGTATGTTGTGTTACAAAGGTTTTCTGACTCGCTTTTTCAAATCTAGGCTGGAATTTCTTAGTCAATTCTTGAGCTTTTTTGATAAAGGCTTCCGCATTTTTCTGGTAAGTTTCTTTATGCTCACTATCCACCTCTGAAAGTTTATCAGCGATAATCTGAGCTTCTTCTCCAGCTTTTTCAGGATCTAGCCATGTGTGAGGATCATAAAGCGTTTTTTCATCAACTCCATCACCTGCTTCCACATCTTCTAGCCCAGGAACACGGTCTAAGGTCATTCCTTCAGAAGCCTCTAAAACCTTCACTTTAGATTTTTTTAGATTAGGATCTAAACTTCCTGCCCAAGATTCGAGCGTATGCGAATGGTAAACAAAGACGTCTGCATCATAGATGGCCGCGATATCGTTTGCCGAAGGTTCAAAGGAGTGAATTCCGCTACTTGACTGAATCATTCGAACATCATTCAAGTCACCAGATACTTCCTTGACCATGGCATAGATAGGATAAAAACTGGTCACGATTTTCATCCCTTTCCCTGTCTGGCTTTCCTTCTGCCCACAAGCACCTAAACACAAAAGAAAGATACTTAACAATACTAAAAATAAACTTTTTTTCTTCATAGATAACTCCTTAACTATTTAATTAACTGGTAAACATTCTACTCCTAAAAATTTAATCTGTCAAGCTATTTTTAGAAAAAATTTGAAATTTCTTTCACATATAAAAATCTGCTGAGTTTCAATAACTCAACAGATTCTCACTTTATATACTCAATGAAAATCAAAGAGCAAATTAGGAAGCTAGCCGCAGGCTGCTCAAAACACTGTTTTGAGGTTGTAGATGAAACTGACGAAGTCAGCTCAAAACATGTTTTTGAGGTTGTAGATGAAACTGACGAAGTCAGTAACCATACATACGGCAAGGCGAAGCTGACGTGGTTTGAAGAGATTTTCGAAGAGTATTATTCTTCTATGGTAGAATGCTTATAACCATAAGTAAAGTAAATAATACTTCCTACTAACAATGCAACTAGGAAAGCAATCCAGGTTTCCATATTATACTGCAACATAAATGATAAACAAATGATGATTGATAAAATCGGTAATAAGGGTACCAGTGGTGTTTTAAATTCTCCTGCTTTGGGCATTCCTTTTTCTTTCCGTAATCGAATCAGACCATAAGCCAGCATGATCAAGTAGGCCAAGGTACAAATATTTAAGAAGGCTGCGATACTAGCAAGAGGAAACATTCCTGCTGCTACTGCTGAAGCTAGACCGGTCAAGATAGTAGCATTTTTTGGTACCTTGCTTGTTTTGGTCAGTTCTTTAAAGGCAGCAGGCATCAAGCCGTCACGCGCTAAACTGTAAATCATACGAGATAGGGCATAGGTCATCGAGATACAAACCGTAATCAAGGTCAAGATAGCCACCAATGACACATAATTAGCTGCCCAACTAATCCCAACGCTGCGAAGGGCAAAGGCAACGGCATCGTCGACATTTAGATGACTATAGTGAACCACACCAGTCAAGACAAGCGTCACCAAGGCATAAAGAATGGTTACGATAGAAAGCGATAAGACAATCCCTCTAGGAATATTTTTTTGAGGAGTCTTGACTTCATCTACAGCCATAGAAATGGATTCAAACCCCAAAAAACCGAAGAACATCAAGGACGCACCAGCCATAATACCAGTACTAGCACCATAGATTTTTCCAAAACCATAAGGAGCAAAATTGCTCCAATTATCAAGTTTAATATGCCAAATTCCTACTAAAACAAAGAGAGCTAAAGCGGAAAATTTCAGAATAACTAGAATAGAATTAAAGCGTAAGGCTGCTTTCGCATTAAGTAAAACAAGCGAGGTCACCAATACCAAGACAAGAATAGGCAATAAATCAATAAATGTTCCTGCTTGAGGATTAAAGGTACCATTTAAAGCCTGAGGAAGGGCTATCCCGTATTGAGAGAGCAACCCTTTGAAATAAGCTGCCCAACCCGAAGCCACACCTGATATGGCTGTCATGAACTCCATCATGGTTAACCAACCTGCCAACCAGGCTGGGAATTCTCCTAAGATGGCATAGAGATAACTGTAGGCACCACCTGTAGCAGGTACTCGTGAAGCAAATTCTGCAAAAAAGAGGGCTGATAATCCTACACACAAGGCAGAAATGACGATTGAAATCACTAGGGCTGGACCAGCAAGTGTTGCGGCTGCAGTACCTGTTATAGTAAAGACACCTGTCCCTACCATGGCTCCGATACCTAACAAAATCAAATCCCATAACTTCAAATGCCTGTGCATCTCCGTTTTATCCAAACTAACATTCTTTGTTCTAAATATATTCATCTTTGACTCCAAAATAAAATGATGATTCTATTTTACCATAAATATAGGATATTTGTGAATATTTATAAAATGTTTTTCTAAAAAAATCTGACTACATATTGTAATCAGATTTTTATCTATTCTAGTTCATTTCTTTAAAGGCTGCTTCTGCATCCGCGTTGCTGATAACACCAAATTGTATCTTTCCAATCTTTCCTTGACTGTCAATCAGGTATTCTGTAGGAATGCTTCGAATTTGATAAGCTTGGAATGTGGTTGCTTTTGTGTCATAAAGAACTGGGATATCTTTATAACCTTGATCTTGGAACCATTGTGGGAATTGTTCGACAGTTTTTTCACCTTGAATTCCTGGTGCAATGACACTAAGAATTTCAAAATCACGATCTGGTTTCGCCGCTAATTCCATCAACTCAGGCATACTTTTCTTACATGGACCACACCATGAAGCCCAAAACTTTAAGTAGACTTTTTTTCCCTTATAATCAGATAACTTAACTTCTTTACCATCCATAGATTGCAAGGTGAAGTCTGGCGCATCTTTTCCAACAGCAATTTGTTGTACAGTCGTTTGTTGCTGTTGTTTTGGGGATTGTTGTGGAGCTTGAGTCTTTTTAGTCTCTTCCTCACCACAGGCCATCAATACGACTAATGACAAGAGGCTTAAGCCAGCAAACATTACTTTTTTCATCTTTTTCTCCTTTATTCAAAAATTCCAGCTAGAACATTTACTTGTCCTAATAGTAACAAAATTCCCATTAAAATAATGAGGAAACCACCAATTTTCTTCAGCAGCATCATATGACGTTTAATTTTACTAAAATATGGCATAACTACGCCTGAAGCTAGTGCCAAGACTAAGAAAGGAATAGCCATCCCTAGAGTGTAAATTAAGGTATAGATCGCTCCTTGCCAAGCACCATTGCCTCCAGAAGCCGCAAGCGCTAAAACAGAACTCAAAACAGGACCAATACAAGGCGTCCAACCAAAGCTAAAAGTAATACCGAGTAAAAAGGCTGACCAATAACGATTTGCTTCTGATTTCTTAAAAGTAAAGCTTTTTTGAACCTCTAATTTCTTAAAATGAAAAATTTCCATCTGGTGAAGGCCTAAAATGATAATAATTGTTCCCATGGTATAGCGAAACCAATTGGCATAGAGAATATTACCAAAGTAACCAGCACCAAAGCCTAAAATAAAGAAAATGAGAGAGATACCTGCGATAAAGCAAAGAGTTCGAATCAAGCCAGACCAGGCAACTTTTCTACCAAATAAAGAAAAGCTTTTTGCACTTTCCTGATCATCCAGCAAAATTCCAGTATAAACAGGTAACAGAGGAAAAATGCAAGGGGAAAAGAAGGACAAGATCCCTGCTAAAAAAACGGAGATTGAAAATACTATCGTTTCCAATAAAAAACCAACTTTCTTAATAATTCTAATCCTATTTTACTATAATCAATTTCATTTGTATGATTTCTGCTACGCAATTTGAATTAGTCTGTATTTGAAAGATTTTCCGGTACTAGTTCATTCAGATTCTGCCTCAAAAATGCCCCAAAACCAAAAGAAAAGCCTGTCACACAAGCTCAAATGCTTGATATGATAGGCTTTTTGAAGGTTGATTATTTAACAGCGTCTTTAAGAGCTTTACCAGCTTTGAATGCTGGAACTTTAGAAGCTGCAATTTTGATTTCTTTACCAGTTTGTGGGTTGCGACCTTTACGTGCAGCACGCTCACGAACTTCAAAGTTACCAAAACCGATCAATTGAACTTTTTCACCAGCTGCAAGGTACTCAGTTACTGCTGCGAATACAGCTTCAACTGCTGCCGCTGAGTCTTTCTTAGTCAATTCTGTAGCTTCTGCTACTTTAGCGATCAAATCTTGTTTGTTTGCCATGTTAATGATTCCTCCAATTTAATTTCTAATTAACAAATATAATCATATCCTAAAATCCCTTTTAGGTCAAGTTAAAAACGCTATTTCTTCCCATTTTATTTATTTTTTTAAGAGTGGTAACGTACTAAAATAGCCCAAGCATTCTCACCCGTGTGAGTTTGAATAATAGAGCCCGTTTCCAAAACTGAAATAGGCTTTTCAACATAAGCTTGTAAGCTTTCTTTCATCTCTTTTGCCCAATCAGCACTACCAGAATATGAAATTCCAATCTCTGCTACAGAACGTTCAGAGAGCGATGTTATCAACTCATCTAACCATTTTTTAAAGGTTTTAGCTCCACGACCTTTAACGATTGGCTGCAACTCATGGTCTTTCATCTGCATGACAACACGTATATTGAGAAGTGAGCTCAACAATCCAGTTACACGGCCAATTCGTCCACCTTTTACTAAATTTTCCAAAGTTGAAACGCCAATATAGAGTTCTGTGTGGTTTTTAACCTCTTCTACATGAGATAAGATTTCCTCCAACTCCTTGCCTTCTTGCGCTAATTTTGCAGCCTCAACAACTTGGAATTTCAAGGCTTGGTCAGTGAAGGAACTATCAATAACTGTCACATCGGCAGTAGATAAGCTAGCACCTTGACGTGCCGCTTCTACAGTACCAGAAAGGGCATGAGACATATGAATAGCAAGAATCTGGCTACCATCCTTGCATAGGTCTTCAAAAACTTCAGCAAAGACACCTACAGGTGGCTGACTTGTTTTCGGAAGATTCTTACTTGCTTGCATCAACTGAAGAAATTTACCTTCTTCTTTCAAATCCGCATCAGAATAAACAACGTTATCAATCATTACAGATAAAGGAACAACAGTGATATCTAATTGTTTTACTAGTTCAGGTTCAATAGTAACAGATGAATCGGTTACAATCTTAATTTTTGTCATAGTATCAATCTTTCTATTTTAGGATTCAGATTGGTTTTCTTACTTTTAATTATATCAAAAAAAGATTAAAAATCCTAATGGAGTCATTCAAATTTTCCTTAAAAATTTGATATAATCTACTTATAAGAAAAGAGGTCCCTATGATTAAAAAAATTTATCCCATTTTAACCATTTTACTAGGTGCTGCTATCTATGCTTTTGGTCTAACTTATTTTGTAGTTCCTCATCATCTCTTTGAGGGTGGGGCGACAGGCATTACCCTCATCACCTTTTATCTTTTTAAAATCCCTGTTTCTCTCATGAACCTGCTGATTAATATTCCCCTTTTCATCCTAGCTTGGAAGATTTTTGGAGCAAAGTCCCTCTATTCTAGTTTACTAGGAACCGTAGCCTTGTCCGCCTGGTTGGCCTTTTTTGAACGTATTCCCCTTCATATTGATCTTCAAGGTGATTTACTAATCACTGCCCTTATAGCTGGGATTCTATTGGGAATTGGTCTTGGTATTATCTTTAATGCTGGAGGTACAACTGGTGGTACTGATATTCTAGCTCGTATTCTCAATAAATACACTCATATATCCATGGGGAAACTGCTTTTTATCTTAGATTTTTGTATTCTCATGCTTATTCTCCTAATCTTCAAGGATTTGAGATTGGTTTCCTACACGCTCTTATTTGATTTTATCGTTTCGCGTGTCATTGATTTGATTGGCGAAGGTGGCTACGCAGGTAAAGGATTTATGATTATTACCAAACGTCCTGACCAACTTGCTAAGGCGATTAATGATGACCTAGGTAGAGGCGTTACTTTCATCTCAGGTCAAGGTTATTATAGTCAAGAAGATTTAAAAATCATTTACTGTATTGTCGGCAGAAATGAAATTGTGAAAATGAAGGAAATGATTCATCGAATCGATCCTCAAGCCTTTATAACTATTACAGAAGCCCATGAAATCCTTGGAGAAGGATTCACCTTTGAAAAAGAATAAAAAGAGGTAATGTACTGAATTGATTTCTTTTAGAATCTACAATAATAACGTGAAACAATGATAATTTCTCCATCAAAGTAATCCTTTAAATCTTCTGTCGTGAGAGTATCGAATTGACTACTAAAATCAAGAAGATATAATTCCTCTACACCCTCTCGTTTTAACTTTCTTTCACGTTCAGCAGAGTTCAAAATAGGCAAAAACAATTCCGAATGATAAGGCTCTAAAGCAATCTTTAAAGATTCATTAAACATCATAACCACGATAGGCAACAAATCCTTCCTCGTAGCCTTGTTGGTAACACGAAATAATTATTTATCAGATAGTTTGCCAATATCTTTGTGGTTTTTATAGAAATAGTAGTAAATATAAAATAATTATTTCATAATGATATCTATTTCTGTAACAGAAAATCTGAAACATATTTTTTACCTGAAGTGTAACAGTGTAGAAAGTTCATTTTTTTGAAATGATTATAAAGTACAATATATTGAGGTAAGAATTTTAAAGCCAGAAAAACGCATTATATCAGGCACTTAAAAACTTGATACAATGCGTTTATTTAATATGAAAAGATCTACTAGATTCTTTAGAAATGAACTTCCAGTAGCCTTTTCACTTTTTATTAATAAGTCCCTTCTTCACCTTGGCTAGTCAAGATTACCGGACCATCTTTAGTAATGACAAATTGGTGTTCATACTGACATGACAATCCACCGTCAATGGTCTTATGCGCCCAGCCAGTTTTCATATCTGTATCGATTTCCCAGTCACCTGTATTGATCATCGGTTCAATGGTCAAGACCATTCCTTCACGAAGACGGAGGCCACGACCTGCAATACCATAGTTAGGCACCATTGGTTCCTCATGCATTGTTGGACCAACACCATGTCCAACCAAATCACGAACAACACCGTAACCACGGCTTTCAGCGTATTCTTGAATGGCTGCACCGATATCACCGATACGATTTCCAACAACAGCTTGTTCAATCCCCTTGTACATGGCTTCTTTGGTTACATCCATCAAGTTTTTCACTTCTTCGGACGGTGTACCAACGGCGTAAGCCCAACATGAGTCTGCTAGGCCACCAGAATAGCTCTGAGTGTATTTTTTCATTTGCTCGACATTGTTGAAGTTTAATTTTGAGACATTCAAATCAGATTTGGCAATAGGACCTCCCAAAACCATATCAACCTTGAGTAAATCACCATCTTTCAAGATATAGTGACGAGGGAAAGCGTGAGCTACTTCATCGTTAAGAGAACAACAGGTAGCATAAGGATAGTCCATCATGGCACCGTCAACCCCAATCTGAAGCGGAAGGAAATTTTCTTCCTTACAACGACGGCGAACATACTCTTCTACTTCCCACATATCTACGCCAGGCTTAATCAAATCACGTAAGCCGATATGAATACTTGCTAGAAAATCACCAGCCTTGTCCATAGCTTCGATTTCACGAGCTGATTTTAATGTTATCATTTTTTCTCCTAGTTTCTAATTAATTTTAACAGTCACATTTGCTTTTGAAACAATCTGATGACCATGATAAATATCGTAATCAATAATAGCTGACCGTCTCGTATGATGGATAATGCGTGCTTGAATGCGCAATATATCATCTATCTGAACAGCCTGCAAAAAGTAGATTAGCATCTGCTCAATAATAAGATTGCGACCACTATTCACAACTAAATCTTGAGTCATGTGGGTCAGTATCTCCGCCAATACACCATTAGCTAAAACTCCATTTTTCTCTAGCATAAAGGGTTCCACTGTAATCACTACTTCATCATGATGATAAGAAAGTTTTTGACCAATCTGCTCAGAAAAAGTAGGTAGAGCAGAAACTTGGGAACGACTCATCTTCTCCATGACATCTCGTCTGGTTACAACCCCAAGCAATGTTTGATTATTTCGAACAACCGGTACCATTTCAAAGTCTTCAGCAATCATCCGTTGACTCACATTGGCAATATTTGTCGATAATCCAACCAAAAATAGACTGCGAGACATGACCTTATCAATTGTCGTACTTGGTGACTTATCACCCGCATCTCTCATAGTAACAACCCCAACAACGACCTGATGTTGATTAATAACAGGGAAACGACTGCTACGATTCTTACGTACCAAGTCCAAATAATCTTTAACAGTGTCAGTCTCTCTCAAAAAACCATACTCATGACTCGGACGGTAAAGTTTCTCAACTGTCAAAATATCTGTTTTGATTTGAACATTTGACAGGGCTTTATTGATCATGGTCGCGACAGTGAAAGTATCATGTTTGCTTCTTAAAACAGGAATTCCTTTTTGATTGGCCAGTTTAAGCACATCATCATGAACCTGAAATCCACCTGTAACCAGAACTGCATTTTCATTTTCCAGCGCTAATAATTGAATACGAGTCCGGTCACCAACAATCAAGAGTCCCCCATCATGAAGGTAAGATAAAATATTTTGCTCAGTCATGGCACCAATTGAAAACTTACTAAATTCTCTCTCTAAACCGTCTTGTCCAGCCAGAACCTCAGAAGAAGTCACTTCAGCAATTTCAGCAAAAGTTAATCTCTCTATAGCAACTTTCTGAGATTTAACACGGATAGTACCACTTCTTGGGCGAGTCTCTACAATTCCACGGTTTTCAGCTTCTTTAATGGCCCGATAAGCCGTTCCATCACTGACTCCTAGATGGTTGGAAATGCTTCGAACACTGACCCTCTTTCCGACAGGTAATTCTTCCAAATAACTTAGAATTTCTTGGTGTTTACTCATTAATTTCTCCCTTTACAAAGCGAAACTCAAGATAATCTCGCATTTTTCTTGTATAGCGATCACTTCCTTTAAACTGACGGAACAAACGAAATCCAGACTTAAGAGCAACCCGTTGACTAGCTTCATTTTCAAGGTGGGTAATGATGGATAGTTGTTTTAAACCAAATTCCTCAAAAGAAAGCTGACAAAGTTTTTTAACAACTTCTGTCATGAACCCTTGCGACCAAGCGTCTTTTCTCAAAAAATAACCAATTTCTGCTTCTTTTTTTATTTCATCTAGCTTTTCAAACTTAATAGAACCAATCATTTGTTGATTTTTCTGGTCACAAATTGCCCACACTCCCAAAGGGGACTTCATAAAGTAATTCGCTAATGCATATTGACTTTCTTCCAAACTAGCTTGACTTGGAAAAATGAATTGTAAATTTTCTGGATTTGAAGCTATCTCATGGAAGTCTTGACTATCACTAAAAAAGAAAGGACGCAAATACAAGCGATCCGTTTCAAAAAAAGAAAACATTGCTAATTTGGTCCAAATATTCATAAACACCCCTACGGTTTATTCTTCAACAAGTGTAATATCTGCTCCTAGATTACGTAATTTTTCAATAATATCTGAATAACCACGTAAGATGAACTCAATATTTGTAATTTCAGTTTTGCCTTCAGCCATTAAACCAGCAATGACAAGTGCGGCCCCAGCTCTAAGGTCAGTAGCTTTTACATTTGCACCACGCAAACCACGTCCACCAGTATATAAAATATGGTCGTTTGTAGTCGTAATATCTGCGTCCATCTTTGCTAGTTCAAAAACATGGTTTACTCGTTTTTCATAAATGGTATCAATAATGGTACCACGCCCCTCTGCTGTTAACAAGAGTGGAGTAATTGGTTGTTGCAAGTCAGTAGCAAAACCAGGATAAGGTGCTGTCTTAATATTGATTGCTTTCAAATTAGACTGTTCTTCGACAAAAATACTGTCTTCAGATACAGTCATTCTCACACCCATCTCTTCCAACTTAGCGATGAATCCTTCTAAGTGTTCGTATAATACATTGTTGATACGAATTCCCTTACCGACTGCAGCAGCTAAGGAAATATATGTTCCTGCTTCAATACGGTCTGGAATCACCTGGTGGCGAGTTCCGTGTAATCTTTCAACACCATCAATAGTGATAATATTAGTTCCTGCCCCACGGATATGGGCACCCATATTATTCAAGAGAGTGGCAACATCAATAATCTCAGGCTCACGGGCTGCATTTTCAATAATAGTACGCCCATTTGCTTTAACCGCAGCAATCATCGTATTAATCGTCGCACCGACACTAACCGTATCCATGTAAATACTTGCACCATGAAGTCCCACATCTTTAGCAGATAACTTCATGTTATCTCCCTCGTAGCTAACAGTAGCTCCCATTGCTTCAAAAGCCTTTAGGTGTAAGTCAATAGGACGTGGTCCCAAATCACATCCACCAGGCAAACCAACTGTAGCTTCCCCAAAGCGACCTAAAAGACTTCCATAAAAATAATAAGATGCACGAAGACTGTTGATTTTCCCATAAGGCATTGGAATATTTTGAACACCTCGTGGATCAATCTCTAACACATCGTCATAACGCTTAACGGTAGCACCCATTAACTCCATGATTTCGACAAGACTAGCAACATCGGAAATATCTGGAACACAATCCAAAGTCACCACATCATCAGCCAAAATAATAGCTGGAATTAAGGCCACAACGCTATTTTTAGCACCGCTAATAGTGATTTCACCTTGCAAGGGCAATCCACCATTGATAACAATTTTTCTCATTCTAAATTTTTTATGCTCTTTCAAAATTTCTAAAAAGGTCCTACATTAAAGTATATCATAAATCCACCCTTTTTTCCATCATTTTCAATTATATTAGCAGAATCGTATTCATTGGTAACTAAGTTTCTTAAAAAATTTGCCACCTTTTTGTTCACTGAACATAAAAATAGCCCTTCGGATAAAATCCGAGGGGCTAGAAACGTTGTTAAATCAACGGCCGAACTTTTGAATTTCAAGGTTCGGGATAAAATAGTTCACTGAACTATTTTATTTTTTCAAGTTGTAGAATGATTTCAATCCACGGTATTCTGCTACTTCACCAAGTTGGTCTTCGATACGAAGTAATTGGTTGTATTTAGCGATACGGTCTGTACGTGAAAGTGAACCAGTTTTGATTTGTCCTGCGTTAGTTGCAACTGCGATGTCAGCGATTGTTGAATCTTCAGTTTCACCTGAACGGTGTGATACAACGGCAGTGTAACCAGCTTCTTTAGCCATTTCGATAGCTTCAAAAGTTTCAGTAAGAGTACCGATTTGGTTAACTTTGATAAGGATTGAGTTAGCAGCACCTTCTTGGATACCACGTGCAAGGTAGTCAGTGTTTGTTACGAAGAAGTCGTCACCAACAAGTTGTACTTTCTTACCAAGACGTTCAGTAAGAGCTTTCCAACCATCCCAGTCGTTTTCATCCATACCATCTTCGATAGTGATGATTGGGTATTTGTTAACCAATTCTTCAAGGTAGTCGATTTGTTCTGCAGATGTACGAACAGCAGCACCTTCACCTTCAAATTTAGTGTAGTCGTAAACTTTACGTTCTTTATCGTAGAATTCTGATGAAGCACAGTCAAATCCGATAAATACATCTTTACCTGGAACGTATCCAGCAGCTTCGATCGCAGCAAGGATAGTTTCAACACCGTCTTCAGTTCCTTCGAAACGAGGAGCAAATCCACCTTCGTCACCTACGGCAGTTTCCAAACCACGTGATTTAAGGATTTTCTTAAGAGCGTGGAAGATTTCAGCACCGTAACGAAGAGCTTCTTTAAATGTTGGCGCACCAACTGGCAAGATCATGAACTCTTGGAAAGCGATTGGAGCGTCAGAGTGAGAACCACCATTGATGATGTTCATCATTGGAGTTGGAAGAACTTTAGTATTGAATCCACCAAGGTAGCTGTAAAGTGGGATTTCAAGGTAGTCAGCAGCAGCACGAGCTACAGCGATAGACACACCAAGGATTGCGTTTGCACCCAATTTACCTTTGTTAGGAGTACCGTCAAGAGCGATCATAGCACGGTCGATAGCTTGTTGATCACGTACATCGTAGCCAATAATAGCTTCAGCAATGATGTTGTTTACGTTGTCAACAGCTTTTTGTGTACCAAGACCACCGTAACGAGATTTGTCACCGTCGCGAAGTTCAACTGCTTCGTGTTCACCAGTAGAAGCTCCTGATGGAACCATACCACGTCCGAAAGCACCTGATTCAGTGTAAACTTCTACTTCAAGTGTTGGGTTACCGCGTGAGTCTAGGACTTCGCGAGCGTAAACATCAGTAATAATTGACATTTTTTACTCTCCTTATGAGTTAAATTTTTTACACCTCTATAATACCTTAAAACCCCTCCTTTTTCAAGAAAAAACGTTATCTTTGTGCAAATTTTCCTTAACTTTATAAAGTAATCGCTTTCTTTTGTCTGTTTTATTCTAACTTTTATGATATACTGTTTTCATGACAGATTTATCAAAACAATTACTTGAAAAAGCTCATGGTGGGCCAAAATTAAATCCGGATGAGCAAAGACGCTATCTTGGTACTTTTGAGGAAAGAGTTCTTGGATATGCAGATATTGATACAGCAAATAGTCCTCAGTTAGAAAAAGGTTTTTTATCTATTTTAGAAAACCTTCAGGAAAAAGCAGAGCCACTATTTGTAAAGATTTCTCCAAATATCGAATTTGACAAGCAAGTTTTCTACTTAAAGGAAGCTAAAGAAACTGATAGTCAAGCTACCATTGTATCTGAAGAGCATACTTCTTCTCCTTTTGGCCTGATTATCCATAGCAATGCACCAGTTCAAGTAGAAGAAAAGAACCTTCGACTTGCTTTTGCAAAACTTTGGGAAGTTAAAAAGGAAGAACCAGCCAAAACATCCTTATGGAAGAAATGGTTTGGCTAAATCATGCGCATATTTAATAAATGCCCGATATTGGCAGCCGTGTGCTCCAAATAGAGACTGGCATTTTTCAAACTATCTTCTAGAGGTTCACTTTTCTCCAAAATTGAAAAAGCCGCTTGGATATTCTCAAATGGTAGGGAAGGTAAATCCTCAGCAATACTACCACAAATAGCAATGACAGGAACTCCGATAGGGGTTCTTTTTGCAACACCTATCGGCGCTTTACCTGCTAAACTTTGACGATCTAGCCTTCCTTCTCCAACAATAACCAAGTCAGCATCTGCAACTTTCTTATCAAAGCTAATTAGGTTCAAGCAGGTATCAATTCCAGACACGATATTTGCCTGAGCAAAGGCACACAAACCGCCAGCAATGCCTCCACCAGCTCCTGCTCCTTTAAGTTCCAATGTTGCAGGGGAGACTTTTTCATAAAAATCTTGGATCGCTTGATCTACGGCATCAAACATAGTAGGATCTAGACCTTTTTGCTTGCCAAACGTGTAGGTCGCACCTTGATAACCACATAAGGGACTCGTGACATCTGCTAAAATACGAATTTGAACATCTTCAGGAATTTCATAGCGATTTTCTGTTGAAACAGAAGCTAAATTTAGTAAGGACTGACCGCAAGCGGGCAAGACATTTCCATCCCTATCATAAAATCGATAACCTAAACCAGCAGCGATCCCAATTCCTCCGTCATTACTGGCCGTGCCACCAACGCCGATATAGATTTCTTTAATCCCTTGAGCAATGAGATGACGAATCAACTCTCCAATACCACAAGTCTGAATTTGAAGTGGATTTCGTTTCTCTATCGGAATTTTTCCAAGGCCAACTAAATCAGCAACTTCAAATAGTGCCAGTCCCCCTTTTTGAAAATAGCGCATGGCTTCTTTTTGGCCAAAAGGGCCTGTCACTTGGATCCATTTTTCTTCAAGGTCAAGAGAATGTCGAATAGCATCTACAGTACCTTCTCCCCCATCACCAATAGGGCAGAGGAGACATTCTACATCTGCTATTGATTGTTGGAAGCCTCTTTTTATTGCTTCAGCTACCTGTTGAGCGGTCAAGCTTTCCTTAAATGAATCTGGTGCAATTACAATCTTCATATTTTCCCTCATTCTAAACAGGCAATCAAAGGAAGAACTTCTAAAAAATCCCTCTTGTCAACATGATTTGGTATTTCTTGTTTCAGTACTTCTTTGGCACAAAAAGCGATTCCTAGTCCCGCCGACTTTAACATTAATATATCATTAGCTCCATCACCGATTGCGACTGTTCTTTCTTTAGAAAGTTTTAGTTCCTCTCTCCATTGTTCTAGAGTCTCTTTTTTAACCTCTGGACTGATAATTTCTCCAATCAATTTTCCTGTTAGATGGCCGTCTTTATCTTCAAGTTGGTTGGCAGAGAAATAGGAAATACTAAGGAATTTTGCTAATCTCGCAACTATTGGTGTAAAGCCCCCAGACACCAGACCAACTAGGATTCCGTTCTTTTGGAGAATAGAGATAAATATCTGTGCATTTGGCGATAGATGAATAGAGTCGAAAGCTTTATCAAATACAGAGACAGGAAGGCCTTCCAAGAAGGAAACTCTTTTTCTTAAACTACTTTCAAAGTTCAACTCTCCTCTCATTGCCCGACTTGTAATCTGCGAAATTTCTTCCTCACGACCTGCCTCTCTACCCAAAAGATCAATTACTTCTTCTAGGATTAAGGTTCCATCAACATCCATAACACACAATCCTTTTACTTGAGACATCACTCCTCCTCTCTAAATAGCCCAAAAATCGTATGAAATCATCATACGATTTTATCTATTAATTAACTAAACTATGGTACAAGTCAAGGTATGACTTGCAGGCTGTATCCCATGAGAAATCACACTCCATAGCTTGTTTTTGTAGACTTCTCCAAACATCAGGATGGTTTCTATACAAGTCCAAAGCTGTTTGGAAAGTCCAATTCAACCAGTAAGGAGATAGATTGTCAAAGCTAAAGCCAGTACCGCTTCCTTCAATTGGATTAAAGGCTTTAACGGTATCTCGCAACCCACCAACTTCATGGACCAATGGCAAGGTTCCGTAACGCATAGCCATCATTTGAGACAAACCACATGGTTCAAAACGACTTGGCATAAGGAAGAGGTCACAAGCAGCGTAGATTTCTTGAGCTAGTTTGACATCAAAAGTGATATTTGCTGATAGCTTGTCTGGGTAGATTTGAGCAAACCATGAGAAAGCTCCTTCAAAGGCTGGATCTCCAGTTCCCAAAAGAACAATCTGAACATCTTCTTGCAAGATATGGTGCAGACTTTCCACCACCACATCAAAGCCTTTTTGACGTGTCAAACGAGAAACAATTCCCACCAGTGGAACATCAGTCCTAACGGGTAAGCCAACTCTTTCTTGCAATTTTGCCTTATTCTGGGCCTTCCCAGACAAATCTTCCTGATTAAAATGATAGTCTAAAAGGGCATCCGTCTGAGGATTATAAAGGTCAGCATCAATCCCATTTACGATACCAGAGACCTTACCAGACTCCATTCGAAGAATCTGATCCAAGTTACATCCAAACTGACTAGTCATAATTTCATGAGCATAGCTAGGCGAAACGGTTGAAACACGATCCGCATAGAGAATACCTGCCTTCATCCAGTTCAGACAGTTGTTCCATCGAAGGGTGCCATCAGCATAACGCTCAAAGCCAACTCCAAACAAATCCCATAACATTCCTTCTGAAAATTGTCCTTGGAATTCTAAATTATGAATGGTTAAAACTGTTTTAATGCCCTCATAGGCTTGAATCCAACGGTATTTTTCCTTCAACAAGAAAGGAATCATAGCTGTATGGTAGTCATGAACATGGAGAAGGTCAGGAATAAAGTCAATTCTTTCCATAGCCTCAATGGCAGCCAGTTGGAAAAAGGCAAAGCGTTCTCCGTCATCAAAATCGCCGTAAACATGACCACGGAAGAAATAATATTGGTTGTCAATAAAGTAGAAGTTCACACCATTTAGTACTATTTTCTTAATTCCACAGTACTGTCTGCGCCAACCAACACTCACCTCAAAATGAAGAACATCTTCAATCTGATTTCCAAATTTAGCCTCTACCATGTCATAGTAGGGTAAAATTACTGCAACTTCATGTCCCGCTTTTACCAGTGATTTAGGAAGAGCGCCAATGACGTCTCCCAAACCACCTGTTTTTGAAAAGGGTGCACCCTCAGCAGCTACAAATAAAATTTTCATGAATGAATATCCTCTGTTACTTTAGCACCTTTCTTAATGACGACTGGATGTTCTGCAGTTCCACGGATCACAACTCCATCCGCAACTTCAACACCCTTGTCCAAGATAGCATATTCTATCTGAGCACCTTCTCCAATAACAACACGAGGGAATAAGATGCTATCTTTAACCAAGCTATCCTTATGGACATGAATATTACGTGATAAAACAGAATTAGCCACTTGACCTTCAATAATACTACCTGAGGCAAACTGAGATGTGCTTACCTTAGATGTATTAGCATAGTAAGTTGGTTCTTCGTTTTTGACCTTTGTATAAATCTTTTGATTTGGTGAGAAGAGAGAGTAGAATTTTTGTGATTCAAGCATATCTTTGTTAGCTTTGTAATAAGACTCTACAGAATGAATGTTGGCTAGGTAGCCTGTGTACTCGTAGGCAAAAGCCCCTTCTTTTGCAGCCAAATCCCGTAAAACATAGCGCAACTTCTCTGGATGTTCTTTTTTAGCTTCTTCTTCCAAGCGTTCAATCAACCAAGGTGTATCAACGACAAAGATATCCGTGGACATGTTATAAATTTGAGCTGGCAGCTTGCTATCAAAGAGTTTATGAGAACGAACATGGTCTGTTTCATCCACTTCCAAGATTGCATTTACTTCTGAAATGTCTTTCTTAGCTAGCTTTTTATAAACTACAGTGATAGGCCCTTTTGTTGTACTATGTAGATGGAAAACTTGGTTCAAATCAATGTTAATCAGAACATCACAGTTGAGGGCAACCGTTTGGTTTGAGCCGGAACGTTTCAAATAAGTAAGAAGCTGTTGGTAGTATTCTTTTCCAACTGTACTACTCTCAACGCGTGTATTATAAATACCTAGATAATAGTGGCTAAGAAGAGTTGACAACCCCCACTCACGCCCTGAACGGATATGGTCAAAGACTGAGCTGATATTATCCTGCTGGAAAATACCAAAGACACTACGAACACCTGCATTAGCAAGACTAGAAAGCGGGAAGTCAATCAAACGATATTTTCCACCAAATGGCAAACTTGCTACTGGACGGTGGTCCGTCAATGTTGACATATCATGAAAACCAACTGTATTTCCTAAAATGGCAGAATATTTATCAATCTTCATCTGTTGCTACCCCCACTACTTCATTATATCCTACAACTTGTACTTCTTCTGTTCCATCAATTTCGACACCGTCAGAAATAACCGCACCTTCACCAATAATGGCACGTTTGATTTTAGCTCCCTGACCGACAATTGCACCACTCATGATAACTGAATCTACTACTTCTGCCCCTTCGCGAACTTGCGCACCTGTTGAGAGGATAGAATGTTTAACAGTTCCATCTACGAAACAGCCATCGACAACCAAGGAATCTTCCACATCAGCATTTGCCCCAAGGAAGTTTGGTGGTGAAATTAAGTTTCTTGAGTAAATCTTCCATTGACGGTTACGGCTATCCAAGGCATTTTCTGGTGAAATATATTCCATGTTCGCTTCCCAAAGTGACTCAATAGTACCAACATCTTTCCAGTAGCCATTAAACTCATATGCATAGACACTTTCACCTGACTCAAGGTAATTTGGAATGACATTCTTACCGAAGTCTGACATATCGACATTGCTCTTTTCAGCAGTAACAAGCATATTGCGCAGACGTTGCCAATCAAAAATGTAAATTCCCATAGAAGCTTTTGTAGATTTAGGTTGAGCTGGTTTTTCTTCAAATTCAACAATGCGGTTATTGGCATCTGTGTTCATAATACCAAAACGACTAGCTTCTTTAAGAGGGACGTCTAAAACCGCTACTGTCAAGCTGGCATTATTATCTTTGTGAGACTGGAGCATATCATCATAATCCATTTTGTAGATATGGTCCCCAGATAGAATCAAGACATACTCAGGATTGACACTGTCGATATAATCAATATTTTGGTAAATAGCGTGGCTAGTCCCCTCAAACCAACGATTTCCTTCACTTGCAGAATAAGGTTGAAGAATAGAGACACCAGAATTGATACCGTCTAGTCCCCAGCTTGAACCATTACCAATATGGTTGTTGAGAGCAAGTGGTTGGTACTGTGTAATGACTCCAACATTGTTGATGCCTGAGTTGGCACAGTTTGAAAGAGCAAAGTCAATGATACGGTAGCGCCCACCAAATTGCACAGCTGGTTTTGCAATGCTTTGAGTGAGTTTACCGAGACGAGTTCCTTGCCCACCAGCAAGAATCAAAGCTAACATTTCATTCTTCATTTTCTACTCCTTTTTGGTTTTTACTTGTGACGGTTTTAGTAGGTTTCAAGCGGCGTTTGATTTTCCAAACACTTGCTCCCATAGCCGGTAGGGTAAAGGTCAAGGTCTGCTCATAATCTTTCCATAGTCCTTCTTGCGTTTGCACAGTTTGATTATGTTCTTTCCAAACGCCTCCCCACTCTTCTAACTCAGTATTCCAGACTTCTTCGTAAATCCCTGCAACAGGAAGTCCGATTGTAAAATCTTTTCGTTCAACAGGTGCCATATTAAAGATACAGACTAACATATCATCCTTCTTACCCTTACGGATGAAGGAAAGAACACTCTGGTCTCTATTATCCGCATCGATGATTTCAATACCATCATAGCTGTTATCAATTTCCCACAGACAGCGGTGGTCTTTATAAAACTGGTTTAGCTGAGAAGTGAAATACTTCATCTTAGCATTCATTGGATCTTCTAGGTTTGACCATTCCAACTGTTCTTCAGATTTCCATTCTAGGAATTGCCCATATTCACTACCCATGAAGAGCAATTTTTTACCTGGGTGACAAATTTGGTAAGTGTAGAGATTGCGCAAGCCTGCGAATTGATTATAGCGATCTCCCCACATCTTGTGCATCATACTCTTCTTGCCATGAACCACTTCATCGTGTGAGAATGGTAGGAGATAATTCTCCTTGAAGACATACATAAAGCTGAAAGTCACCAGGTTAAAGTCATATTTACGATAAATCGGATCTTCTTCATAGAAACGGAGGATATCATTCATCCAGCCCATATTCCACTTGTAGTCAAATCCTAGACCATCTGAATCCTTAGTGTCAGTAATCTGAGTAGCTGATGAACTTTCTTCTGCAATCATCATCACATCTGGATGAACTAGTTTAATCACATCATTCAAGCGTTGAAGGAAATAATATCCCTCGTAGTTGAGATTGCCCCCATCTTTATTAGGCGTCCATGGGGCATCATCGTAATCTAGATAGAGTATATTGCTCACTGCATCCACACGAATACCGTCCAAATGGTAAAAGTCAATCCAAAACTTAATACTAGAAATCAAGAAGGACTGGACTTCATTCTTTCCAAGGTCAAAATTGAGTGCGCCCCAACCGTAGTTATGAGCCTTATTATGGTCTTGATATTCAAAAGTCGGTGTTCCATCATAATAGGCCAAGGCATCATCATTAATAGTGAAGTGACCAGGTACCCAGTCCACAATAACCCCAATATTGTTTAAGTGACACTCCTCAACAAAATCTTGAAATTCCTCAGGGCGACCATAGGCATGCTCTAAAGCAAAGTAACCCATAAGCTGGTAACCCCAACTCAATCCAAGAGGATGAGACATCAAGGGCATAAACTCAATGTGAGTATAGTTCATCTCGACCAAGTAAGGAATGAGTTCATCTTTCAATTGAGCAAAACTAAAAGGACTACCATCAGGATTTCTCTTCCAAGAGCCAGCATGAGCTTCGTAAATATTGACGGGACGCTCTTCAAAGCTCAAGCGTTTTCTACGAGCTAACCAAAGTCCATCTTTCCATTTTTTCTCTGGAATTTCTGTTAAAATAGCCCCAGTACCAGGTCGTGCCTCATACCGTACAGCCAAAGGATCAATCTTCATAAGCTGATGACCATTTGCACGTGTGATATGATACTTATAAATTTGGCCTTCGTAAGCAAGACTGGTAAAGACTTCCCAGACTCCAAATTCGTTCCGTTCCATTGGAATTTGATTTTCAATCCAATTGGTGAAATCCCCTACCAAGTGTACAGCCTGAGCATTAGGTGCCCACACACGAAAAGTGTAGCCATACTCACCATTTTTTTCTTCCCTATGAGCTCCCAGATAGTGCTGGAGGTGAAAATTTTCACCTGTCATAAAGGTTTTTAAAGCATTATTCTTATCCATACACCCTCCTAATTCTGTAAGCGTTTTCTATAGATTTATTATACTACCTTTTTAGGGAAGATTCAAGTAAATTACGGAATTTGCAAAAAAATCTTTTGAAAGTCTTCAACAAATTCACTGATGTGTTCACTTGTAAATCAAGAAATTTTCAGAAACGCTTTGAAAACGAATTGTTTTTTAATAATACTATCACAAAGTTCGTTATTTAGCTAACAAAAAATATAATTTTAAGTAAAAAAATAAATCAGGAAACGAATCTCCTGATTTTACATTTCATTTCACATCAAAAACAATGGATTTGACATTTGTCATCGCTTCAATACTATATTTAATTCCTTGCACTCCAGCGCCAGAACCTTTGACACCAAGGAATGGGAAATTATCTGGACCACGCTGGGTTTTATTATTTATATGAACTGTACCCACTTCAAGTTTTTCAGCAATTTCAAATGCTTTTTTGAAATCATTTGTAAAGACTGAGGATTGAAGGCCGAATTCAGATTCGTTGGCAAAGGCAATGGCTTCCTCTACACTAGCCACACGGATAATTGGTAAAACAGGACCAAATGGCTCTTCCCATGCCACTTTCATATCTTTTGTAACTTGGTCAAAAAGCACTGGCCATAGAAGATTGCCTTCGCGTTTGATTGGTGTAAGAGCCTGAGCACCTTTTTCTTGTGCATCATCAATCAAGCCCCAAATAAAGTCTGCTGAAGCATTGTCGATAACTGGTGTGATATCAGCATTGTCGAATGGATCGCCAACTGTTAATTTAGTAACCTCTGCTTGAAGCAAAGCAGCTAGTGTATCTGCTACACTTTCGATAACAATAACACGTTTAATGGCTGTGCAACGTTGACCTGAATAGCTAAAGGCACCCGCAACAATTTGCTTGGCAGCATGTTCCAAATCTGCATCTTCTAGTACTAAGGCTGCATCTTTCCCACCAAGCTCCAACATGATTGGACGCATACCAGCTAAACGACCAATACGTTCTCCGATAGGAGTTGAACCTGTAAAGTTGATGAAGTTGACTTCTTTGTGTTCAATGATATAATCCCCAATTTCTGAACCACGACCCGTAATGGTATTGAAAACACCAGCCGGAATCCCTGCTTCTTCAAACGCTTTAGCCAACAAGAGCCCAGAAATAGAACCTTGTGTTGGTGGCTTAAACATGACTACATTCCCTGCAATCAAGGCAGGTGCAATTTTAGAAGCAGATAAATTAACTGGATAATTAAAGGGAGCGATAGCCAGCACGACACCAACTGGCTCGCGACGAACAACGGCCAATTTATTTTTACTTGCTGCTTCAAAACCGCCACCTTCCATTGCTTGTCCAGTGATACGGAGACCTTCCTCAGCAGCATAGCGAATCAAGTCTGCGGTACGCACCACTTCTCCAATAGCTGCTTTAATTCCCTTTGCCACTTCTTTGGCAAGTATAGTACCAATTTCTTCCTTATCACGTTCTAAAATAGCTGCTGTTTTGTGCAAATAAGCCGCACGTTCAACTGCTGATAAAGCTCGCCAAGCTGGCAGGGCTGCACGCGCAGCTTTCATAGCCTCATCTACTTCTGCCTGAGTCATAGCTGGAACAGTCCCTAATTCTTCTTGGTTTATTGGTGAATAAATCGTAATTTCTTTTTCAGCTGATTTCCATTTTCCATTTACTAAATTCTGATATCTTGTCAAATTCTCGTCCTCCTGAAAATGATTAAGATATATTTTACCAAATTTTCAGAAAATTACAACCCTTTTTGCAATTTTTTTGAGATTATTTTCACAAGCTTGGTTTTTCAAACTATTTGAAACTTGATTCTAATCTTCATTGAAAACTTATAAATGATAAAAAGGATTAGACAATCTAACCCTTTTTAGTTTATGCATTTAAGAGAGTACTTTTAGCACTGCGACACTAGTATCATCAATGACATTTTCTTGTTTCGAACGACTATTGGTCACAAGCATTTCTAGATTTCCTGCATTTTCAAAGTATAAGGAAGTTCCCTTGGCATTGAATACTACCAATAGATGTTCTGGCCCCCCGTGAATCTCGTAAACAATCCATCCGCTATTTTCTGCAGCTGTGTGAACAAAGACATGACGGTAAACTTCTTCGTATGTAGGATAAGAAAAGGCGCTAGTCTGTGTTTTCAGTCGAATAATTTGACGGACAAAGTCAATGCTTTCTTGTCTTTCATTGATTAAATCCCAGTTTATCTGGTTGACACTGTCAGGAGCCTTGTAACTATTCATAGCACGTTCTCGGTCTGCCGAAGTGAGTTGTCCATGTTCACCCGTCGGAATTAATTTGGTTCGACCAAATTCTTGGCCAATTTCCATAAAGGACATTCCTTGCATGAGAAGGTTCATTACTGTCGCCGTCTCAACCTTGCGCATAATCTGGTCTGAACTTTGATCAGGATGAAGAGTCGCCAACAAATCATGAAGATTGTAATTGTCATGGGCTTCAACATAGTTGAGAACCTGGTTTGGACTGAGATAAGAACCCAATTCTCGGCTACCAAGAATGGCCTTGGCAATGATTGGTTCAGTGGCTGCACCACTTACAAATCCTGACTTGATTGCACCATAAACTTCTCCTCCTTTGACCGCATCACGCTGATTATCATTGAAGAATCCGATATTTGGCATTTGGTAGGCATTATCCTTCTTGGCCTTATCATAAGTTGCAAGACCTGTTCCCATATCCCAGCCTTCTCCATAAGTGATAATACGGGGATCAACCTCATCTAGCGCCCAACGAATCGCTTGCATGGTTTTGACATTATGAATACCCATCAAGTCAAAACGGAAGCCGTCAATATTGTATTCCTGTACCCAGTATAGAAGAGAATCAATCATGTACTTGCGGAACATTTCGTGTTCACTGGCTGTTTCATTTCCAACACCTGTTCCATTCTGGAAGGTACCGTCTGGATTCATACGATAGTAGTAATCAGGGACAGTTGTTTGGAAAGGTGCATCAACCGTTGAAAAGGTGTGATTATAAACCACGTCCATAATGACACCAATCCCCGCATCGTGATAGGCTTGAACCATGGTCTTCAAATCACGAATGACCTGCCCTGGATCATCTGGATTACTAGAAAAACTTGGTTCTGGTGCATTGTAGTTTTGAGGGTCATAACCCCAGTTATAGGTTACATTTCCATCCTCATCGTATTCCTTATGGCGATCAAAGATAGGCTGGAGTTGAACATAGTTGCAGCCAAGTTCTTTGATATAGTCAAAGGCGGTTGCTTGTCCGAATTGGTTTACAGTTCCAGTCTGGGCAGCACCAAGGAAGGTTCCACGGAGATGCTCTGCAACTCCAGAGGTCGGAGATTTGGTTAAATCTCGGATATGCATTTCACAGATAACTGCTTTACATGGATTTTCCAAACGCCAAGGCGCTTCTGTTCCATGTTTGACCACAAATCCTTCTACTTGTCTGTCTTGATGAGAAAGAATTACGGAACGTTTGCCGTCAGGACTTGTGGCAATCGTGTAAGGATCTCTCGTCACAGTCTGGTGGTGAGGAAAGTCAATCTGATACTGATAAGCCTTGCCAGCAAGATTTTCATCTAAGTCTAGACTCCAAACACCAATGGTATTGTACTTATGACTGTATGAATAGCTATTACCACGCTCTAGATTAAAGGTTTTCCAAATCGGAGCGTCGTTGCTGGTATTTTCGTAGACAACCACCTGTACAGCAGTAGCCGTAGGAGCCCAAAGTTTAAAGCTAGTCTGATAATCTGAAAGACTGTAACCTAGTTCTCCTTGGTAGCCCCAGTGGTGATCAAAACTAGCGCTATGTATTGCTCTATCAAAAGCAAATGGATTTTGATCTTTGTAGTAAGGACTAGCAATGGCTGGGTTTTCAGAATAATAAACAGTCTCGTCGCCCTCTAAAATCCAAACTTCTGTCAGAAGCGGATAGTAGTTATAACGCACGGAATATTCCTTAACTGTCCCATCAATCTCGACAGAAAACTTCAGGTTTTCTAACTTTTCTTGACTTGTAACTGTGAAGGAGAACTTTGCTCCAAAAAAGTTATTTTCATAATACAATTTTTCAACATTGTCCGCCTGTTTTCTACTAAATGAACAGGCTGCATAATCCCCGTTTTTTCGATGAAAATGGATGACTACAGGGTAATTTAACATTTCTTTTCCTAATTTCTAATTTTAATTTAATTTTTTATGTGGTGCTGATAGATTCAGCAATTTAATTTCTGACTCAAGATAGACTCAATTCATGTCAAAACACTTCAGGATAGACAGTTTCAGACTATCTAACATCTAGCCTTCTACTATTCTTTACAAACTTTCGAGCCAAGCTTCATCTCGAACTTCAATACCAAGTTCTTGTGCTTTTTGAAGTTTACTTCCAGCATCTGCACCTGCCACGACGAGGTCGGTCTTTTTAGAAACACTGCCAGTCACTTTAGCACCCAAACTTTCGAGTTTATTTTTAGCTTCTGAGCGCTTGAGCCGTTCCAATTTTCCAGTCAATACAACGGTCAAACCTGACAAGGCCGCATCTGCCACTACCGTCTGTCCTTTATAGTCCAGATTGACCCCAGCTTCTTTCAATTCTTTGAGGAGAATTTCAGAGCCTTCTGTCGCAAAATATGTCTGAAGACTCTTGGCAATCATACTACCCAGACTTTCAATACTAGCCACTTCATCTGAATCTGCCTGAGCCAGATTTTCAATCGAGTGGAAATGTTGAAGTAACAGCTGACTGGCCTTGCTTCCGACATGACGAATGCCCAAACCAAACAAGAGCTTTTCAGCAGAATTTTCCTTAGATGCTTGGATGGCCTGATACAGTTTAGCAGCAGACTTTTCCTTAACCCCCTCTAAAAGGAGGAAATCTTCTTCTTTCAAACGGTAAATATCCGCCACATCCTTGACTAAATTAGCAGCGAAAAGCTTCTCAACAATAGATGGACCAAGTCCTGTAATATTCATAGTATCTCGAGAAGCAAAGTGAATCAAACCTTCCATAATTTGGGCAGGGCAACGTGGATTGATACAACGGAGAGCCACCTCATCTTCAAAATGAAGCAAGTGACTGTCACAACTTGGGCAATGTGATGGAATATCTAGTTTTTCTTCAGAAAGACGTTTAGACTCTACCACACGCAAAACAGCAGGGATGATGTCACCAGCCTTATAAACGATAACCGTATCGTCTTTGCGGATATCTTTTTCAGCAATATAATCCACATTGTGCAGGGTCGCACGGCTAACAGTCGTACCAGCAAGCTGAACAGGTGTCAGATTTGCAGTTGGCGTGACAACTCCAGTACGACCTACTGTCCAATCAACTGATAAGAGTTTAGCTTCTTTTTCCTCAGCAGGAAACTTGTAGGCTACTGCCCACTTTGGAGCCTTGACGGTAAAACCGAGTTCTTCTTGGCTTGCTAAATCATTGACCTTGATCACCACCCCATCGATATCATAAGGCAGATTCTCCCGTTCCTCTCCTACTTCTTGGATAAAATTCCAGATTTCATCTATATTTTCAGCCAAGATTCGCTTAGGATTGACCACAAAACCAAGCTGTTCTAGGTGCTTCAAAACCTTTTCTTGACTATCACGAGTTGAAGGGCTGGCTTCTTGATAGAGGAAAGTCGCAAGATTGCGCTTGGCAACTACTGCTGTATCCAACTGTCGCAGAGTGCCTGCTGCCGCATTACGAGGATTGGCAAATTCAGACTCTCCATTTTCTTGGCGAGCTTGGTTAACCTGGTCAAAAGAAGCGCGTGGCATATAACATTCCCCACGAACCGTGATATCAAGTTCTTCTGGCAAGGTCAAAGGAATGTCCTTAACACGCTTAAGATTTTCTGTTATATTCTCCCCAACAGAACCATCACCACGTGTTGCCCCAGCAACCAAAATCCCCTTTTCATAAGTAAGCGAGATAGACAAGCCATCGATTTTCAGCTCACAAATATAGGTCGGATGAGCCACTTCCTTACGAACACGCGCGTCAAAAGTTTCAAGCTCCTCACGTGAAAAAGCATCCTGCAAACTATAAAGAGGATACTGATGACTGTATTTTTCAAAACCATCTAAAACCTTGCCACCAACACGATGGGTCGGACTGTCTGCTAGCACTTGATCTGGATAGGCAGTTTCTAACTCGACCAACTCTCGGTAAAGGCGATCATACTCACTGTCTGAAACCGAGGGATTATCGCTGGTATAGTACTCAGTCGCATAGCGATTGAGCAAGGCGACCAACTCATTCATTCTTTTATTCATAAAACTATTTTACCATAAATTAAGCCCTTCTCACAAACGAGAAGGGCGAAAAAACACTTAGATTGAAATTATTTTTGAAGTCCAAGCAAACTTATGTCTTTTTTTCAAAATGAGTTCGAACATATCCGAGAGCTAAGAAAGATAAGGCTACAACTCCAAGTCCAATAATCAAGAAAGAATAAAGATGGACACTTGGAAGAAAGGTCATCAAACCTTTCGCAATCGGCATAAAGAGAATTGCCAGTGTAAAAATGGTACTCAATACCCTACCCAGATATTCTCCATCAATCTTGGTCTGTACCTGTGTAAAGAAGTGAATATTAAAAATCGTCATAAAGAGTTCACAAATCAGGTTTCCAGAAAAGGTTAAAATATTGGGCAGTGGCAAACCCATCATGAAAACTCCTACTCCTGTTAAAATCAATAAGAACAAAAGTGTATTCATACTTGATTTAAATTTATTTGCTATCAGTGCTCCTATAATTGAGCCAATCGCACCCATGGTTAAGATAGTCGCATAAGCACCTTGTACTCCATATAGTTTATTTGAAAAAGGAAGCAAAAACTCAAAAGCTGCAAAAAAGAAATTAACGCTGGAAGCCACTAACAGGAGAAAGAAAATCTCTCTTTGATGCCAGATATAGTGTAACCCATCCTTGATATCTACAAAAATATCTCTCCCAGTAAAAGCCTTTTTCTCTTGAACTTTTGCTTCCTCTTTTGGAAGGAAAGCCACTAGAACAAAAGCAATGAAAAAAGTCAGCGAGTCTAGCAGTAGCGTCATATGGAGACTTGCAAATTGTAAAACAAGGAAGGAAAGAACAGGAGAGCTAACACCTACAACCTGCAAAACCAGCTCTAAGCGAGAATTATAGATCACAATCTCATCTTTCTCCACCACTTCAGTTATGATAGCTTTATTGGCTGTACGAGAAAAGGCAAAGGCAATCGCCTGAACAATGTTGGCAAAAATCAAAGCCCCAATCATCCAACTATCATTCCTTATGAAAGAAATAGCCAGACAAAGAATCCCACAAACAAGATCCGTCGCCATTAAAATCCTACGACGAGAAAAACGGTCTGAAACGACTCCGCCAAAAGGATTTACGAGAATGGATGTGACGAGTTCAGAAATCTGATACATTCCTAAAACTGTCTGCCCGATAGTCCCCATGGACGCCAACCAGACACTATTTCCATAATCATAGAGCATATTTCCTATCTTGTTTATAGCTCCTCGACTAATCAACTGTACTGCGTATCGATTCATAAAAACTCCTCTCAAATTTTGAAACTATTGTATCAAAACCGAAAGGAGCTTTTTATTTTTTCCCTTATTTGGGAAAATTAATCTTTGACAAATATCTCGTAGTGTTCCTGATAGTAGGCTACTTGCTCTGGAAGACCTAGTAGGTCAAAAATATGCATGGCTTCTTGCATCTGCTTACACCCTTCTTTACACTGTCCTTTTTGGTACAAGGAAAAGCCTTTTAGATAATGGAAAATATTACGCTCATAAAGCTTAATACCTTTACCAATAATCTTCTCTATATAAGTCTCAAAATAGCTTGCATTGTCAAAAGAAAGATGCTCTAAACAATGCTGATAACAATTGAGGGCCAAAATCAACACTAATCTCTTATGGCGCCCAATTTCTTGGTAAAACTCCTCCCTCTCCATAACTTCTCTACCAATCCGAGTGACATAGTCCACATCGTAGAAACTATAGAGGTTCCCGAAAAGAATCAACTCATACATGGTCCATTCTTCTGTTTTGAAGAGATAATCTGCTACCTTATCCAAATCATCCTGCTTCATCTCATAAGTCGAATCTCTTTGACAAATCAGACCTTGTAGCAAAATCCAGTTCAGCTCAAAATAAAGGGGATTCGTCGAACTATTAGCCTTTTCAAGTTGTTCTCTTTGAAGCTTTTGAAAACCTGCAATATCATTTGAATAGTAAAGAGGCACAATTTGTCCCATCATGGCAACATGTTCATGATTGTGAAAATTCCTTGCCTTGTCCATGAAATTTTCGATTGTGACATGAATGTTATCCAAAATCTCAAAAAAACGTGAGACTGCTAGGTCAGACTCCCCAAGCTCAAAGCGAGATAACTGAGAGGTAGAGCAGGACTCGCCTGCAGCCTCCTTTAAAGAATAATTTCCACTTGTCCGAAATTCACGAAATACTTTTCCAAGATGTTCCATTATTTACTCCCCTTTTTCAAAAATAAAACACTTTAAATTAACGATAAGAAATTTGTGACTTAGTTACTTCAATATTTCGATCAACGTATTTTATATAGGGAGCAATAAAATCAATATCATCGCATTTAGGACCAAGTTTAATTTTTGAATATTTTAGTTCCTCACTCAGATAAGTGAACAGTCTTGGAACTTCCATTTCTCCATATTTTTCAATTTGGATTTCGTCATCATTACATTCTTTAATCAGTCTATATTCTTGCTCATATTCATACTCAGATCCTTTAAATAAATATCTAACTATATCAAATTCTAACAATATTCTGCCTAGAGAATCCTTCAAATCGATTTCTTTAAGCTTTTTTTTTATTTTATTAATTTGTTCTAAAATAGCTTTATTATCATCAGATTCTAATTCTTTAGTATAGCACACTCGATAGAATTCTACTTTAGAACCATCAGTATCTGATTTCTTCTTAATTAAACTTTTTAAATAATCTCTATCATAGGTGAGACAAATTCCGGTTGCATTATCGGCATATTGTTTCCACATTGGTAAACTATCACTTAAACCATTTTCATCCGAAGATTTTGACATAGAGGATAAAAAAATATTTGTCGGTTCATAGTCTAGTTGCAACAATGTATCCAAATCAAATTCAACCTGATTTAAAAAGACAGAACCTTCGGTAGGATCATTTAATTGCCTAGCATTGCTCAATCTCAATCTGGAATAATTATTTTCAGTATTTTGGCTTTTCTTCACCAAAACATCAAGTGTAGAGAGAGAGGTATAATGAACTAAGTTATAATCTACAGAAAAATTTTCTAGGTCAATCCTTAAAAAATCTTTTATGCATTCAACCGCTTCTTTAATCTCTTTGATAGGTTCTTTATCTAAATATAAATCACGGTCTAATTCGGTTTTGTTATTATTAAGATATTTTATAAAACATTCTAGTTGTTCCTCGTTTAATTGTTGATTACTTCCATAGTTTTTAATCTCTTCAATTATTTTCTTAAGAATAGAAGTAAGATAATCTTTACTCCAAGTACTAAAAAGTTTTATCTGATTGAATAATCTCTCATACCTCTCAAAAGTCTCATCTTTTATAAACTTTTGAAATATTGTCGTAACTGAATTATCTTCAGAAAAATTTCCAATATTCAAATTTTCATCAATTTCTTTGAGGAATTCATTTAAATTAATAATTTCCGCACTTTTTGTTGTTCCATCATTTCTTAATAGAGCATATTTTACTCCTTCATTTTCTTTTATTTCTTCTGGTAAAGTTGTAACTGTTAAATCTCGAAATACTTTCAAAAACTTCTCATAATATTCTGGACCTAAATTATATAATTTTTGGTAAAAAGAAATATTCTGAGCTAATGAATAATACATCTCATTTAAGGATTCTATTTGATCATTACTATCACAAATATAAAAATTATTTCCTGATATATCATTTTCAATTTGAAAGAAGACGAACTTTCTCTCTTTTTGTTGTTCTTCTATTTTATGATTATAAATTCTATAGTTTCCCAAAAGTATCTCTTGCAAATTTTGATCATAATAGCAAACAGTAAATGTTATTAAATAATTATAATCATCCCAATCATTTAAATAAAATACAAAAGTATCTACATCTTTTTCTTTTTTTTCTGAATTATTATGATAAGAAGCATCGTCCCATTTTATCTTAAACAAAATATTACATTCCTTTCCATCTTACACCTGCTCTGATAATTCTTCCCACTCAAGCATAGCTTCTTCCTGACGATGGCTGATTTTGTCCAGCTCAGACTGTAATTCCATGAGTTTTTCGGCATCGTTTGTTTCCAACATTTGTTCAGAAATGGCTTGGCTTTGACTTTCTAACTCTTCGATTTCAGTTTCTAGACTTTCAATTTGTCTCATAAGTTTGCGAACTTCTTTTTGACTTTCTTTCTGAGCTTGATAGTCATTAACTGGACTTACTTCTTTTGCTTGATTGCTAGTTGAAGCTTCCTCAGTCTGAGTCATTTCTACTTCTGCTTTCTTCTCAACATAGTAGTCGTAATCTCCAAGATAGAGAGTTGAGCCATTTTCAGATAATTCTAGTACATGAGTTGCCACACGATTGATAAAGTAACGGTCATGGCTGACAAAAAGCAAGGTTCCATCAAAGTCAATCAAGGCATTTTCCAACACTTCCTTGCTATCAATATCCAAGTGGTTGGTTGGCTCATCCAGAATCAAGAAGTTGTTGTTTTCCATGGAAAGTTTAGCCAGAAGCAAACGCGCTTTCTCCCCACCAGACAGCATGCCGACTGATTTTTTAACATCATCTCCTGAGAAAAGGAAGGCACCTAGACGGTTACGGATTTCAACTTCCGGCGTCAGTTTAAAATCATTCCAGAGTTCATCAAGTACAGTATTACTTGGTGTCAGCTTGCTTTGAGTCTGATCATAGTAACCAACCTCAACATTAGCGCCAAAGCGCTTTTCACCCTTGATAAAAGGAATCTGGTCTACTATCGACTTGATAAAGGTTGATTTTCCAATACCGTTTGGTCCAACAATAGCAACAGCATTCATCTTGCGAAGGTCTAGATTGATAGGATCTGACAGTACTTCCCCATCATAGCCAATAGCTGCATTTTCAACAGTCAAAACAACATTACCAGACGTTTTTTCAGACTGGAAAGCCATGTTGGCTGCTTTCTTACCAGCTTCAGGCTTGTCCAAACGCTCCATTTTTTCCAGTTGTTTGCGTCGAGATTGGGCACGTTTGGTCGTTGAAGCTCGGACTAGATTACGATTGACAAAGTCTTCCAGAGCTGCGATTTCCTTCTGTTGCTTTTCATAGTTTTTTGCCTCAGTAGCTAGCTTTTGCTCCTTTAACTCAACAAAACGAGAGTAATTCCCCACATAACGATCCAAGGAATGCTTGGTCAAATCCAGCGTAATTGTCGCAACCTTGTCCAAGAAGTAACGGTCGTGACTGACAATAATGAGGGCACCGCTATAGTTTACCAAGTAATTCTCTAGCCAGGCAATGGTTTCGATATCCAAGTGGTTGGTTGGCTCGTCCAAGACCAAGAGATTGGGCTTTTCAAGGAGCATTTTAGCAAGTGCCAAACGAGTATTTTGACCACCAGAAAGCTCAGCAATTTTCATCTGCCACATAGACTCGTCAAACTTAAATCCATTTAAAATCGCTCGAATATCAGCTTCATAGGTAAAGCCACCTGCCTGACGAAAATTTTCAGATAAGCGGTCGTAATCTGACATCAGCTTATTCAATTCCTCACCAGACTTTTCACCCATCTCCAACTCCATCTGACGCAGTTGTTTCTCAGTCCGACGCAGGTCATCAAAGACATGAAGCATCTCATCGTAGATGGTATTTTCAGACTCAAAACGGCTATCTTGGGCTAGGTAAGATAGAGAAATATCTTTTTTCTTATTGATTTCTCCGCTAGTTGGCTCCTCTTCTCCAATTAAAATCTTCAAAAGAGTAGACTTACCTGCACCATTTTTCCCAACAAGGGCAATCCTATCACGTTCATCAACCTGCAGGTTGATATTATCAAAAAGAACCTCTCCTGCAAAAGAACGTTCAATTTTATTAGCTTGTAAAATAATCATACAAGTAGTATAGCATGTTTCCCTAAGGCATTCAAGACTTGATAAACCGACATATGACACCACTTTTATGAAAATTATGCTACCGTTTTACTAAAACGCTAAAAAGTGCTATAATGTGAACGGTTAAAACAATTTATAAAAAGGAGAATTTCAATGTCTTACCAAGAAAATTACCAGAAATGGGTTGATTTTGCGGAGCTTCCTGACTATCTTCGTCAAGATTTGGAAAATATGGACGAAAAAACTAAGGAAGATGCCTTCTATACAAATCTTGAATTTGGTACTGCAGGTATGCGTGGCTTGATTGGTGCTGGTACAAACCGCATCAACATCTACGTTGTTCGCCAAGCTACTGAAGGTTTGGCTCGTTTGATTGAGTCAAAAGGTGGAAATGAAAAAGAACGTGGTGTAGCAATCGCCTACGATAGCCGTCACTTCTCACCAGAGTTTGCCTTTGAATCTGCGGCAGTTCTTGCTAAACACGGTATCAAATCTTATGTATTTGAAAGCCTTCGTCCAACTCCAGAACTCTCATTTGCAGTTCGTCACCTCAACTGTTTCGCAGGTATCATGGTCACAGCCAGCCACAACCCTGCACCATTTAACGGATACAAGGTTTACGGTGAAGACGGTGGACAAATGCCTCCACACGACGCAGACGCTTTGACTACTTATATCCGTGCAATCGAAAATCCATTTGCAGTTGAAGTTGCTGATGTGGAAGCTGAAAAAGCTTCTGGCTTGATTGAAGTTATCGGCGAAGCTGTCGATGTAGAATACCTCAAAGAAGTCAAAGATGTGAACATCAACCCAGCCTTGATTGAAGAATTCGGTAAGGACATGAAGATTGTCTACACACCACTTCATGGTACTGGGGAAATGTTGGCTCGTCGTGCTCTTGCCCAAGCAGGATTTGACTCTGTTCAAGTCGTAGAAGCTCAAGCAACTGCTGACCCAGACTTCTCAACTGTAAAATCTCCAAACCCAGAAAGCCAAGCAGCCTTTGCCCTTGCTGAAGAACTTGGTCGTCAAGTTGGTGCAGATGTTCTTGTCGCAACTGACCCTGATGCTGACCGTGTTGGTGTTGAAGTTCTTCAAAAAGATGGTAGCTACCTCAACCTTTCAGGTAACCAAATCGGTGCTATCATGGCTAAATACATCTTGGAAGCCCACAAAAATGCTGGAACTCTGCCTGAAAATGCAGCACTCTGTAAATCTATCGTATCAACTGACTTGGTAACGAAGATTGCTGAAAGCTACGGCGCAACTATGTTCAACGTCTTGACTGGTTTCAAATTCATCGCTGAAAAAATCCAAGAATTCGAAGAAAAACACAATCACACTTACATGATGGGATTTGAAGAAAGCTTCGGTTACTTGATTAAACCATTCGTACGTGATAAAGACGCTATCCAAGCCGTTCTTGTCGTTGCTGAACTTGCTGCCTACTATCGTTCACGTGGTTTGACACTTGCAGACGGTATCGAAGAAATCTACAAAGAGTACGGCTACTACGCAGAAAAAACTATCTCTGTTACCCTTTCAGGTGTCGATGGTGCTGAACAAATCAAAGCGATTATGGCTAAATTCCGTAACAATGCTCCAAAAGAATGGAACGCAACAGCTATCACTGTCGTAGAAGACTTCAAAGCTCAAACAGCTACTGCTGCTGACGGTACTGTTACAAACTTGACAACCCCTCCAAGTGATGTGTTGAAATACACACTTGCTGACGGTTCATGGATTGCTGTTCGCCCTTCAGGTACAGAACCAAAAATCAAATTCTACATTGCAGTTGTAGGGGAAAGCAACGAAGAATCACAAGCTAAGATTGCTAACATTGAAGCAGAAATCAATGCTTTTGTAAAATAAAGACCTATAAAAGATGAGACTAACCAATCTCATCTTTTTTTCGTATCAAATCTAAGCAATTTTAGAAACTTTATGGCATACTAGACATATCAACGAAAGCGAGGTAATCTCATGGAACAATTTTTAGATAATATCAAAGACCTTGAAGTCACTACAGTTGCGCGTGCGCAAGAAGCTCTTGATAAAAAAGAAACTGCAACCTTCTTTATCGGTCGCAAAACTTGCCCTTACTGCCGTAAATTTGCAGGTACTTTGGCAGGTGTCGTAGCTGAAACTAAAGCTCACATCTACTTCATCAACAGTGAAGAAGCAAGCCAACTCAATGAGTTGCAAGCATTCCGCTCACGCTACGGAATCCCAACTGTACCAGGCTTCGTTCACATTGCTGATGGACAAATCAATGTCCGTTGCGACTCTTCAATGTCAGCACAAGAAATCAAAGAATTTGCTAGATTGTAAAAAATATAAAAAGAAGGCATTCGCCTTCTTTTTAATTATTTTCAAAATAGGAATCAACCAACTCCTGAATCCTACCTTCTTTAGCAGCAGGAATAGTATCTTCTAGAACAAAGTTCTTTCTACTGATATCTTGAGAGAGATTTCCAAAGATAAAATTAGTCGAGATATTATAGATAATCTCTGAAGGTGCAAATCCATAAACTTGATTTTCCAAAATATGTTTTAAGCGTTCCTCAGAATTTGGAAAAGCATCTTTCAAACCTTCGCTATTATATAGTCGCTTAACAAGTTCAGCAATATAGAGTCCTGACTTCATGTACAAATCAATAAATGTCTTAGATGGATCATCAAAGATACCTGGACTTTCTTTTTCAAGGTCATCCACCATTCTCTTCACCACTCGTTTAGGAGTGAAAATCTGGTTAGTTTTCTGCGGTGGAATATAGTCAAAGATATCTTCTTTTTGATCTTTAAAATAATCTGCCAATTCCTCTTTCTTACGAAGAAATTCTTGGATTGCTTCATCAAATGTTGCTCGATCAAAGAGATGTCCTGCAAAATCTTGTCCACCATCTCTCAAATAACGAAATTGATCAATCGTAATACCAGTCACTTCAAAGAAAACATGCTCAGGAACAAAGGTATCAAAATTATCAAGTGTTAGAGTTTGATCACCATAAGCCATAATAAAACTTGGGATGGTTCGTGCAAATCCACGAAGATGGTCACGAATCTCATCTTGAGCTGATTGTTTCAAATGCTCAACACGTTTTATCTCAACCTGTTCAATAAACTTCTCAGGCATTTTTTCCACTTCTTTTTTAAGTGTTTGCTCTAGTTTTTCCTTGTGAATAAGATTGTTTTCTTCTAAACGTTTATCAAAATCTTCTTGAATCTTATCCTTTTGCTCCTTATCAACTGCTTCCTTGATTTGTTGTTGCAATTCTTCCCTGATATGAGCTTCAGAAATTTTTCTTTCGATATCGTTTTTTCGAATTTCATTCTCAAATGTTGCTGTAATTTGCTTCTTGATTTGATCTGTTTCTCGAGTTTTTAGGTTGTATTCACCTTTCAAATCTTCTACAATCACTGAAGAAACTGTCTTACTCAAGTCATTGACTAGTTGTTTTTGAGTTTTGTCCTCATCTTTTTTGACTAGTTCAACAACAGACTGTCCAAGTCCATAAATTTTTTCACCAAAAAGTCGCGTTTGTTGATTGATCACGATTTCATGGTCAACCACTGCATTGCCCTCATCATCCACTTTAACATCTGAAAAATCTAGTAAATCAGAAGGTGTTTGTAACTTCCCTTCCTTTTCAACTGGAAGCTCATTTAAAATATCTAGAACGGTTTGACTAGCTTGGAAAATACCGCTGATATTATCAAATAAGAGATTGGACATAAAGCCTCGTTTAAGAACTTCTCTAGCTTTTATCTGGCGAGGAATAGTTAGAACTGCCTTGGCATCAATTTCAACCATCTTACCAGCACGATCTTCAGCTATCACAGGAAAGAAATTTAGTAATTCTCTGATATTTTCTTCACGAGTTGCAGAAGTCCCCCCACCTCCTGCAGTTGCAAGTGATAAGTTATTCGCAAACTCATCAAAGAGAATCAAGGTTCTTTCTGGCGCAAAGTCAAATACATAGGCTCTTTCTTTGCGGAAGTGATTTCCTTTGCTATCACTCCATGAGTAAGGATTTTGAGCACGGAAGGCGGCTTGCATATAAAGGGCAGGTGATTTCAAGTTTGATAACATCAATACGCCTGTCCATTCAGGAATCGTCACACCTGTCGTCAACTGACCAACGGATAGGGTAATGGTTTTGTCATTCTCTGCTATCGCTTTTCTAACCAAGTCTAAGGATTTGAGTTTGACCTTATCATCTTCCTCGGACATACTCCCGTCACCAGCAGCTAAAACAATCTCATAGTTTTCATAGATGGGATGTTCCTCTAGTAATGCTTTTAATGCTTTAGCTGAGGCTACACGTTCTAACAGCCAAAAAGTATGCTTGAGTTCATTTCGAAGTTCTTTTGTTGAAAATGGATACTTTTCATTGCTTGATAGAGTATCTAACCAATTTCTGACATCTTGTTCATGGATAAATTTCCCTTTATCATCTGTAGCGAAAAATTCACTCAAGTCAAAAGCATAGTCAATATTTTCGCCATCTAGTTGAGCACCTTTTTCTAACTCCTCGCCAATCATCTGAGACATTTGATAGGTAAAGAGATTTAACTGAGGCAAGTTCTCATATGGATTTTCCTCTTCTTGCTCAGGCGACCAAGTAGTTTTAGCTGCCTGCTCATCAGCATAAGACCAGTTGTAGATTTGATCCTCTGTAAAATCTCCTTTGGCCAATGCCTTAAATGGTGTACCTGACAAATGCAGAGTGAAATTCCGTCGAATTTTATTAAAGGCTTGATCTGTTTTGAAAGTATCAACTCCTTCATGAGCCTCATCAATAACTAACAAGTCCCAATGTAAATCAGTCACCCACTTGAGTTTATCGTGCTCTCCACCAAGATAAGCAGATCCTTTCAAGTCTTGGAGACTGATAAAAGCAAGTTGTCTTACATCGTCATCTAAAATACTAACAAATTCTTTACGTGACAAGGTTGGACGACTCTTAAGGCTGTCTGATTCAGAAACAAACTTATAACTCGTTTGACCTGCTATGAATTTTTCAAAATCATCATACCATGAGTTGGCAATGGCAGGTCTGTTTGTTACAATCAGGACATTGACAGCATTCATTCGACGAACTAGATTATAGGTAGACAAGGTTTTACCAAAGCGTGGCTTGGCATTCCAAAGGAACTTACCTCCTAGATGATTCTTGAAATAAGCTAAGGTCTTAGAAACTGCTTCTTCTTGCTCTTGTCGCAGATTATAGTCCTGTCCTTGGCCGGGCTGATACCCTGACAAATCATGCTGAACAAACTTATCGAAGAGATTTTTAGATTTTTCAGGAGTTCCATTAAAATAGAACCATTCCGTCTTAGGACGACGTTCCACATCATGGAAAGAAAGGAAATGGTGGAAATCATGGTCCTTAAAAGTCTTTCCCTTATCAGGTTCTTCCGTATAGGCTGCATCCCCAGTCCATAAGACATCTGTATCTATATGAGCAGTATGCGTTTGTTCTTTAATCCGCTGCGTGACATCCCGTTCCGTATAACCAATCTTAATCCAGCCCTCATTACTAGTTACCGTAGGAGTGGTGTAGGCATAGATTTTAGGATGAATCTCTTTAGAAGTTTTAATTTCTACCATCAATCCATCTCCCTTACATGAGTCTCAATAAAAGCAATTTCTTCACGAGAAAGATCATATTTTTGATAGAGCTGACGGTCAATATCAGCCACTGATTGTGTCCAATCAATGTCCGAATTGACCGTAAAGTCTTGGAGAGGGACTTTAGCCCAAGTTGCTGGAGGATTGTCTTGCGTCAATTTCAAAATACCTAACATAACTCTAGCAAATTTAGTTTTAATATACTTAAAACAAGCCTCTGCTTCTATTTTTGTGTCAAACTTTCCAATAGATATAAACGTTTGGGAATACCCGATTAGGGGTTCCCCGATTAGGGGTGTTGATAGTACTTCCCCTAATGCACCGCTACCATTTGCCTTTGGTAAAATAATTTTCCAAAAGAGCAAGTTAGGATGCTCTCGTAAATATTCTTTTTTTAGATATTTTACAGAGCGCCCGTTTTTCTCTCGTCCAATTATTTGAACATATTCTGGCTTCGAATCTACTTTATCTTTAAATACCTCAGGGTATCGTTCAAAAATATTTGTAGAAACAGCTTTTCTGTGACTTGAATCAGTTCTAGAGATTAGTTCCGGAAAATCTTCAAACATAATGTCTGTCAACTTGTGACTATCTGAGCCAAACATAATTTCTGATAGTGATGGTTCTTGCAACTTTTTAACTTTTCTATAGATACTATCAAGTAAAGGCTCGGAGATAAAAGTCTCGATAGGTTCAAATTCTTTATTCTTATCATGATACGTAATCACAACACCACCTTTAATATCTGTTCCAGGAAAAACTTTATTACTCTTTAATTCATAGAATTTAACTTTTAAATGTCTACTATTTAACATTTTATGATTCCATTTTTTTGGAGTTCCTCCTGTGTTTGCTAGGAATCTAGCTGGGGTCACTAACACAGTTTTATCTGAAACTTTATAAGATTCATCCATAAAGAAATGATAAATAGGTCTTGTTTGAGTGTTTGCCCCTTCAATCTCTTCCTGATATGGCGGATTTCCTATCACGACATCAAATTTCATTTCACTTTCCTCACTAGATAGGCGCTCAAAACCTATCATTTTATTCTTTTTCCAGTCTTTGATTTGGGTTTTAGATTCTTCTACTTCTTGGACTTCTAGCTCATCGGAAAACAAGCTCAATTGTTGAGATTGCCTTTGTTTAGCTGAATAAGGACTGCTTTTTTTCAATCCATCCATCTGAAAGACATTGTAAGAGATAATAGTCGCAATTTCTTTCTTTTGCTCTAAGGTCGGTTGATTTCCAGTCTTTGCAAGATAGTAATCCTCGAAGATCGCTAAAAGATTTTCACGCGCCAAAATGAGAGAATCTCCTTGATACTCATAACCATAAGAAGCTCGATAAGCTTTTTTTACAAGTTCATAAAAGGTGACTTCATCTGAGACCTCACGACTAATACGCTGCAATTTTCTATCAACAAAACCAACTCGCTCAGATAATGGAATTTCCTCACCAGTTACGGTATCATATCTCGTTACCATATAAGGTGCTTCACCACAAGTTATCTCCAACCACCTTAGGTCAACATACTCCTCAAGACTTAAAGAGCCTAGTTCCGATTCTACATATCCATTTTGCTTTGCGACCAACCAAGTTGGTGTAAACACTTCTGCCCTTATTTTTGTACGATCTTTTTGCTCATACTTGGATTTTTCAGATCTGGGCTGAATCAAGTTTGCATAGTTTCCCGTCACCCTACTTGGAGTGATGCGATCACTTGGAGCAAATCCCTTTCCTAACAATTCATAAGAATGCGTAGCCCAAACAATTGATTTCTTTGTCGTTCGATCTTTTAAAAGAATTTTTAATAAGTCAGCCGATTCTTTAGATAAACTTTCTTCACTAATATCTATTGTCATAAGCAACCTCTCTTATATTGTAATCCCTATTATATCATATTTTAAAGAATGAAAATTTACTTGGAAAAAAGTAATTCAATAAATATCTCTCCGATGACCAACTTCTAAAGTAGCAATGACTACTTCATCATCTACAATTTGTACGATAACTCGATAATTACCAATTCTATAGCGCCATTGACCAACGCGATTACCAACCAAAGCCTTTCCGTGTCGTCTCGGGTCTTCCAAAACATTGGTTTGTAAATAGTTTGTAATTAGCTTCTGCGTATAACGATCCAATTTTTTCAATTGCTTGATGAAACGTCTTGTTGGAACTAATTTATACAAATTATTCATCCTCCAAGCCTAAATCATGCATCATTTCTTCCCAAGTAATGGGTTCAACTCCTTTTTCCAAGTCTTCTAAATACTCTTGATAGGCTAAATCTGCCACACGAGCATCGTATTCATCTTCTAGAGCTTCAAGAGTTTTGGTGCGGATAAGTTCCGACAGGGAAACTCCTTCAAACTTAGCCATTGCTTTCATAAATGTTTTATCAGCTTCAGAAACTTTTAATGTAATAGTAGTCATCTTTTGCACTCCCTTTTTTAATAGTAACACCATTGTATTACTTTTTAGGTGTTCAGTCAATATAAAAAGAACACCTTCTTAGCGTTCTCTCTATATATCTGTCAATGGTGTTGCTGTATCTGGTGAAGTATCATATACTTTAAAGTCTATTCCAACTCCCAAATCAGCTTGCGCCAGCTGATTGACCATGGTCATGTGAGCCAGTTCCTTGATATTGTTTTCCTTAGACAAGTGACCAAGATAGATTTTCTTAGTGCGATTTCCTAGCGTCCGAATCATAGCTTCAGCACCGTCCTCGTTAGAAAGGTGACCCAGATCCGATAGGATTCGTTGTTTGAGTCGCCAAGCGTAAGAACCTGCTCGCAAAATCTCTACATCATGGTTGGACTCGATAAGATAGCCATCTGCATTCTCGACAATTCCTGCCATACGGTCACTAACATAACCTGTATCTGTCAAAAGGACAAAACTCTTGTCATCCTTCATAAAGCGATAGAACTGCGGTGCGACCGCATCATGGCTAACACCAAAACTCTCAATATCAATATCTCCAAATGTTTTGGTTTTGCCCATTTCAAAAATATGCTTTTGCGAGGCATCCACCTTGCCAAGATACTTGCTATTTTCCATAGCCTGCCAGGTCTTTTCATTGGCGTACAAATCCATACCATACTTGCGAGCCAAAACACCCACTCCATGAATATGGTCAGAATGCTCATGCGTAATCAAGATGGCATCCAAGTCCTCTGGTTTGCGATTTATTTCAGCAAGTAGGCTGGTGATTTTCTTACCAGATAAGCCTGCATCCACTAAAAGTTTCTTTTTTGGCGTTTCCAGATAAAAGGAATTTCCACTGGAACCCGACGCTAAAATACTGTATTTAAAGCCTGTTTCACTCATTCTGGTCTTCTATTTCGTCCTCCCATACTTCTTCCTTCACTGCATCCTTATCATAAGGGAGCACAATTGTGAAAGTTGATCCCTTACCGTATTCACTCTTGGCCCAAATAAAGCCATTATGCTGTTTGATAATTTCCTTAGCAATAGACAGTCCCAGACCTGTCCCACCCTGGGCACGACTTCTAGCACGATCCACACGGTAAAAACGGTCAAAGATGCGTGGTAAATCCTGCTTAGGAATACCCAAACCTTGGTCTGAGATGGATAAAATCATCTGATCATCAGTCGTCTTCATGGTCACTGTGATTTTCCCACCATCTGGTGAATACTTGATGGCATTGTTAAGAATATTATCAATGACCTGTGTCATCTTGTCTGTATCAATTTCAATCCAGACAGAGGTAATTGGGTAATCTCTCACCAGTTCGTATTTCTTCTCTTCATCCTGCCCTCTTATCTGATCAAAACGGTTAAGAATAAAGGTAATAAAGGCTGTGAAGTTAATCAGTTCGACATCTAGATGACTGGTTGCATTATCAATACGTGAAAGATGGAGAAGATCTGTCACCATTCGCATCATACGATTGGTTTCGTCTAGAGATACCTTAATAAAGTCTGGTGCAACAGGTTCTGACAAGGCTCCCTCATCCAAAGCTTCAAGATAGGATTTTACACTAGTCAGTGGAGTCCGTAACTCATGACTAACGTTAGAAACAAAGAGTCTCCGTTCGCGCTCTTCCTTCTCTTGCTCCGTTGTATCATGCAGAACGGCAACCAGACCTGAGATAAAGCCAGATTCTCGACGGACCAAGGCAAAGCGTACACGAAGGCTCAGATATTCACCATTGTCATCCTGAGAATCAATCATGAGTTCAGGAATCTGCGTAATCAAATCACGAAGTTCATACTCATCTTCAATCTTAAGCAATTCTAGAATACTTTTATTGAGAACCTCTTCTTTCTGAACACCTAGCTGTTTCTTAGCCATGTCATTAATCATAGTAATCTTGCCACGACGATTGGTCGCAAGGACTCCATCCGTCATGTAAGACAGGATACTATGTAATCGTTTACTCTCTTGTTCCAGATTTTCTTGAGTCAAACGGATTACTTCTGATAAATCATTGAGATTATTGGTAATATTAGTGATTTCAGAGCTTCCCTGCATATCCAATACCTGAGAATAGTCTCCTGCAATCAGGTCTTTCACCTTTTGATTAATTTGCTTCAACCGAATATTATCTCGCCGATTTTCTAGCAAAAGTAAGGTAACAATCAAGATAAAACCCAATAAAATTAAAATGAAGATAAAATCACTAGTAAGAATATTTTTTCTAATAAATTCAATCATTATTTCTCATATAATAACCAACACCGCGACGTGTTAGGATATACTCTGGACGACTTGGTGTATCTTCAATCTTCTCACGCAAACGTCTGATAGTTACGTCAACTGTTCGAACATCTCCGAAATAATCGTAACCCCAGACCGTTTCAAGTAAGTGTTCTCGCGTAATTACTTGACCGATATGAGAAGCCAAGTGATACAAAAGCTCAAATTCACGATGAGTTAAATCTAGTTCTTCACCGTATTTTTTAGCTACATAAGCATCTGGTACAATCTCCAAGTCCCCAATTTGCAAGGGTTGGGTTTTCTTTTCATCTGATTCTTGATTATCTACAGAAACCAAGTCCGTGCGACGAAGAAGGGCTTTGACACGCGCCTGCAACTCACGATTTGAGAAGGGTTTGGTTACATAGTCATCTGCACCAAGCTCTAAACCGATAACCTTATCAAATTCGCTATCCTTAGCTGAAAGCATGATAATAGGCACACTACTAGTCTTGCGAATAGTCTTAGCAACTTCTAAGCCATCAATTTCGGGAAGCATCAAATCCAGAATAATAATATCTGGTTGCTCTGCTTCAAATTGCTCTAGCGCTTCACGACCGTTAAAAGCAGTTACAACCTCGTAACCTTCCTTGGTCATATTAAACTTGATAATATCCGAGATTGGTTTCTCATCATCTACAATTAATATTTTTTTCATTTGTTCACCTTTTTCTCTACTATTATACCAAAAAAATAACAAGAAGACACAATAGCTAATCTTTGCTACTGTCTAAGTTGGCTTGTGCATAAGACTGCCAGATTTTTTGTTGGGGTTTGGCAAGTGGGTAATTTTTAAACTCTTCTGGTGAAAGCCAGCGAACCTCCCTATCTGAAAAATCATGAAAGTCACTCACCTGACCTGCTACAATCTTTACATGCCATTTACGATGACTAAAAACATGCTTGACATTCTCAAAATAAACATCAAGCCAATCAACTTCTAGGTCATAGTCCTGCTGGAAACTCTCTTCTGGACTGGGACCAAAGTCGACACTTTCTTCTGCAACCTGATGAAAGAGGTCAAACTGCTCTTCTTGCGAAAAGTCATCAACTTCTATCAAAGGAAAATGCCAAAAGCCTGCCAATAACTTTTCACTTTCATTTTTTTCAAGTAAAAATTGCCCCTGACTATTTTTTACCACTAAGGCCTTAAGATAAATGGGAACTGGCTTTTTATTGGGAGCCTTGATTGGATAACGGTCCATGGTTCCATTTTGGTATGCCCCACTAAAGTCCTTCACTGGACTCTCTTCTGGCCTAGGATTTACAGGAGCCTCAATATCTGAGCCCAAGTCCATCAAAGCTTGGTTAAAGTCGCCAGGACGTTCTGGGTCAATCAAGATTTCCATCATTGCCTGAAAAATTTTGCGATTGCTAGGAACTCCGATATCATGATTAACTTCAAATAGACGTGCCAGCACTCGCATAACATTACCATCTACAGCTGGCTCAGGCAAGTTAAAAGCAATACTGGAAATTGCTCCTGCAGTGTAAGGTCCAATTCCTTTCAAGCTGGAAATTCCTTCATAGGTGTTTGGAAATTGACCACCAAAGTCAGTCATAATCTGCTGGGCTGTAGCCTGCATATTACGAACTCGAGAATAATAACCCAAACCTTCCCAAGCCTTCAACAAACGCTCTTCAGGCGCATTCGCCAAACATTCTACTGTTGGAAACCAGTCCAAGAATCTTTCGTAGTAAGGGATAACTGAATCCACCCTGGTCTGCTGGAGCATGATTTCAGAGACCCAGATATGATAAGGATTTTTACTTCTACGCCAGGGTAAATCTCTTTTGTTTTCATCATACCAGGCAAGAAGTTTCTCACGAAAAGAAACAATCTTCTCATCCGGCCACATGACGATACCGTATTCTTTCAAATCTAACATATCTCTAGTATAACACAGAAGATTCTAACTGTCCTTTTCCTAGTATTAAAAAACCTCTTCCCAAAGGAAAGAGGACTAAATCTTATTGATGAACAGCTTGAGCTGCTGTGATAAGGGTTAACTTGTAAACATCATCTGCATTACATCCACGAGAAAGGTCGTTAACTGGCTTGTTCAAACCTTGCAAAACAGGACCAACAGCCGCAAAACCACCGAGACGTTCTGCCATCTTGTAACCGATATTTCCTGCCTCGATACCTGGGAAGATGAAGACATTTGCTTGACCAGCTACCGTACTTCCAGGAGCTTTCAGAGCTGCAGTTTCTGGAACAAAGGCCGCATCGAATTGCAACTCACCATCGATTTCAAGGTCAGGACGCAAGTCGTGAGCAATTTTAGTTGCTTCAACGACCTTATCAACGCTTTCTCCAAATCCTGAACCTTTAGTAGAATAGCTTAGCATAGCAATTTTAGGCTCAATTCCAAACATCTTAGCTGTAATAGCTGAGTTGATTGCAATTTCAGCCAAGGCTTCTGCATCTGGATTTATATTGATGGCACAGTCTCCAAAGAGGTAACGCTCCGTACCACGAACCATGAGGAAGGCACCTGAAGTACGAGTTACATTTGGGCGAGTTTTGATGATTTGAAGGGCTGGACGAACTGTTGAAGCTGTTGAGTGAATCGCTCCTGACACCATTCCATCAACCAATCCTAAGTAAACCAACATAACACCAAAATAGTTGACATCTTCAACCAAAACCTTGCGTGCATCTTCTTCAGACATTTTGCCCTTGCGACGCTCCACCAGGGCAGCAACCATTTCTTCAAATTGAGGATAATGTTGAGGGTCAATGACTTCATAACCATCCATGATCCCTTCAATTTCAAGATAAATTTTAATTTTTTCAGGATTTCCAAGCAAAACAGGAATCACTTCTGTTTCTTTTACCAGGCGTTTAGTCGCTTGAAGAATACGAGGTTCTTCCCCTTCAGGGAGAACGATACGAGCATTTTTACCAACCAAGTTGGCTTTGAGACTTTCAAAAACTTCCATGAGTTTTCTCCTTTAAAATAATAATTATACTCTGAATCAGTTTTTATAGAGTATTAGTTGATAACTGGGTAATAAGGTTACTGAAATCATCCGGCAAGGGACTTTCTAACTGCAAGTCTTGCTCTAAAAATGGATGATAAAAGGATAGGAAATGGCAATGCAGGGCCTGACGTTGAATACCGTCATCCAGACTACCTCCGTACAAGTCATCGCCCAACAAAGGGAAACCAATATGAGAAAAATGGACTCGTATTTGGTGGGTTCGACCAGTGTGCAGGCAAATGTCTACCAAATGAATATTCCCATAAGATGCTACAATCTTGTAAGAAGTATGAGCATACTTTCCACCTTTAGCTACGCGTCTGGTAATAATGGAGTCTTCATCACGCGCAATCGGGGCAATAATTTCCCCCTCTGACTCCAAGTATCCATCACCTTTAACCAAAGCAAAGTAGCGTTTTTCAATGGACTTCTTCTGCAACTGCTTGTCTAATCGTGCATGGGCATAGCCGTGCTTGGCAAAGAGCATCAAGCCAGAAGTGTCCCTATCAAGTCTGGTTACAATGTGAACCTGCTGATTATCATAGTGTTGCTTGACGTAGTAACCCTTGATAAAATTAGCGATTGTATTGGAGTGGTTGACACTAGGAATAGAAGCCACTCCATAGGGTTTATTTAAGACTAGAAAATGGTCATCCTCATAGAGAATATCCAGTGGACGCTCGATAGCTTCTAGAGTTTCAAAGCCTTCCTCAGCAGGAATATCGATGATAACTCGGTCTCCAATATCCAATAGATACGTCGCATTTTGTGGTTGATCATTGACCAGAATAGCTCCGCCTCGAAATTTAATCTTAGCCAGGAGCCCCTTAGAAACCTCGTGCTTTTTTAAGAAGGTCTTAACCTTAACATGTTCATCTGCGATAAATTCAAACCTCATTCGTCCACCTCGCCAATGAAAGCATCCTTAACACGGTTCCAAAAACTGGTATGGCTAGGTGATGCGACAAAGTGAATCTTATGATGGTCGATTTGATACTCAATACGCTCAATATTACGGAAGGAATAAACGCTATTGTCAACCGAAATGGTATGGTAATCGTTTCTTGTTGGAATAAGTTCAATCTTATCCTTCTTTGGAACAATAATGGACGAACCCAGGGTTCGATAGACACGATTGTTAAGGCTGGCAATTTCCGTCAACTGAAGAGCTTCAATGGTAGGGTGTAAAACAGCTCCGCCAAGTGATTTGTTATAGGCTGTACTACCAGTCGGTGTCGAAACTGTTAGCCCATCTCCACGAAAACGTTCAAAGTGGACACCGTTAATCACAACATCCGCCACCATGGTTCGATCAGACCTGCGGATACTGGCTTCATTTAGTGCTCTAAAAATCTTCACTTCACCATTTTCAAGAAAAACCTTCACATTCAGAACAGGGTAAGAAACTCTTGCTCCGGTATCTAGCTGCAAATTAGTCACTAGCTTGTCCAACTCAAAATCACGGTAGTCCGTATAGAAGCCCAAATGTCCAGTGTGAACACCAATGAAGCGGACCTTGTCAAGCTGGTTTTCGTACTTATGAAAGGCCGACAAGAGCATACCATCCCCACCAATGGAGATGACAATGTCCGGATTGGTATCATTGAGTATAAACTGATTTCTCTTCAAACGATCTCGCAATTCATACAAAACCCTTTGACTCTGCGGTTTTCTATTTGCTATCAGGTCAATTCGTTTACCTGTATTCTTCATCTGTATCGTCACTGTTTCCTACACCGTCATTTAATTTTCTACTCAAAGGATCAAAAAGAGCCTGGGCTTCCTGGATATCATCACGAATTTTACCCATTTCTTCATCCAACTGATGGGCAATTTTAGCAGTAATTTCCAGTCTCTTTTTAATTTCCTCTGGGAAATCCCCTTGGTACTTGTAGTTGAGAGAATGTTCTATCGTTGCCCAGAAATTCATGGCCAAGGTACGTATTTGAATTTCTGCTAAAATAGTCTTGGCTCCATTGATGGTGTCAACCATATATTCTACTACCACATGATAGGAACGGTAGCCTGAAGCCTTTCGATGAGTAATGTAATCTCGCTCCTGTATGATTCGCATGTCCTGACGTTTGCGCAAAATTTCCACTACTTCTTTGACGTCATCTACAAACTGAACCATCACACGCAAACCAGCAATATCCTGTAAATCGTGTTCCAAGGTCGCATAAGTAATGCCACGACGAGCCATTTTCTCCTTGATACTCTCAATTGGCTTGACTCGACCAGTCACAAACTCAATCGGAGAATGCTTATTTTGCTTACGATATTGCTTCCGAATACCACGTAGTTTAATCTTTAACTCACCAACAGCTTGAATGTAAGGATCTAGAAATTCTTCCCATTCTAAGGTCATATATTCTCCCTTGTTCTCATATTATCCTTCAAAAATATCTTTGATTTTTTCTCCAGATTCATATACAATAAATACAATGCTTATTATACCATAAATCCGCTTTCAACGATAAAGAAAAGGTAAGAAAAATGAAACATTTAGAAATTGAATTGAAAACACTCTTGAAAAAAGATGAATATGATCGTCTAAAAGACCAGTTCACAGGTGTCACTCCTGTTCTTCAAAAAAATTACTACATAGACACACCTGATTTTGAACTGCGAGAAAAGAAAGTTGCTATGCGCATTCGAACCTTTGAAGACTGGGCAGAATTGACACTCAAAGTCCCGCAAAGTGTTGGAAACATGGAATACAACCAAAAATTGCAACTAAAAGATGCTGAAAACTATCTGGCTAAGGAAGAACTTCCTCAGGGACTGATTCTTGATGAATTGGCGAAACATGATATTAAAACTAGTGAATGGCAGATTCTTGGTTGTCTAACGACACTTCGCTATGAAATGAAGACAGCTATTGGTCTCATGGCTCTAGATGAGAGTCAATACTTTGATATGACGGATTACGAATTAGAGCTTGAAGTGGAAAATCACGAGCAAGGCAAACAGGATTTCCAACAATTTTTAGAGGAAAATCAGATTTCCTACCAAAAAGCCCCTTCAAAATTGGTTCGATTTGTCAAAAGCATGAAAAATAGCTGAAATAATCTCTATTTTTTGGTAAAATAGAAAAGATAAAATACAAAAATCCCAGTTCATATAGGCTAGGCAGATATGGCTAGGATTTAAAAAGTTTACAGAGGACGGTCTATAATGTCAGATAGAAAAAACATGAAACTTTTCGCACTCAACTCTAACCAAGAGATTGCACAGAAAATTGCTCAAGCTGTTGGTGTCCCACTTGGAAAACTATCATCACGTCAGTTTTCAGACGGAGAAATCCAAGTGAATATCGAAGAAAGTGTCCGTGGTTATGATGTGTACATCATCCAATCAACAAGTTTCCCTGTTAACAACCACTTAATGGAATTGTTGATCATGGTCGACGCTTGTGTGCGCGCAAGTGCCCACAGTATCAACGTTGTCCTTCCATATTTTGGCTATGCACGTCAAGACCGCATTGCTTCACCACGTGAGCCACTTACAGCTAAACTAGTTGCTAATATGCTAGTTAAGGCTGGAGTTGACCGTGTTCTTACGCTTGATTTGCATGCTGTTCAGGTGCAAGGCTTCTTTGATATTCCTGTTGACAACCTCTATACAGTTCCTCTATTTGCAAAACATTACTGCGATAAGGGGCTCCTTGGCTCAGATGTTGTTGTCGTTAGCCCTAAAAATTCAGGTGTAAAACGTGCTCGTAGCTTGGCTGAATATCTTGATGCTCCTATCGCCATTATCGACTACCCTCAAGACGATGCAACTCGCAACGAAGGTTATATCATCGGTGATGTTGAAGGTAAAAAAGCTATCTTGATCGACGATATTTTAAATACTGGACGTACCTTCTCTGAAGCTGCTAAAATCGTTGAACGTGAAGGGGCTACAGAAATTTATGCTGTTTCTAGCCACGGCCTCTTCGTCGAAGGCGCTGCTGAACTTCTTGACAATACTAATATTAAAGAAATTCTTGTGACTGATTCAGTAGCAACAAAAGAAAAAACTCCTAAAAACGTATGCTACATCACTGCTAGTGAGTTAATTGGTGATGCCATCGTCCGTATTCACGAAAGAAAACCAGTCAGCCCACTCTTTGCATACAACAAAAAGAAATAAGGTGATTCTTTGATTTATTTGGACAATGCTGCGACGACTCCTATGTCAGCAGTTGCTATTTCAGCTATGACCAAGGTTATGCAAGAAACCTATGGAAATCCTTCTAGTATTCATGGGCATGGTCGTCAAGCTGGCAAGCTCTTACGCGAAGCCCGTCAGGAACTAGCCCAGTTACTGGGAACAAAACCTCAACATATCTTTTTCACTTCTGGTGGGACTGAAGGAAACAATACTGCCATGATCGGCTACTGCCTTCGTCACCAAGAACAAGGAAAACATATCATCACAACTGCCATTGAGCACCATGCTGTCCTTGAAACCATTAATTACTTGGTTCAACACTTTGATTTTGAAGTAACCATTATCCAACCAGAAAATCAAGAAATCACAGCCCAGCAAATTCAAAAGGCTTTACGTGACGATACGATTTTGGTTTCTACCATGTTTGCCAATAATGAGACTGGAAACCTACTGCCCATTGCTGAAATTGGCCACATACTCAAGCAACACCCTGCTGCCTATCATGTCGACGCAGTTCAGGCTATTGGTAAAATACCCATTCACCCAGAAGAATTGGGCATTGATTTTCTCACCGCTTCTGCCCATAAATTCCATGGTCCTAAGGGAATCGGCTTTCTCTACGCTTCTAGCATGGACTTTGATTCCTATCTACATGGCGGAGACCAAGAACAGAAAAAACGTGCAGGAACTGAAAATCTGCCTGCCATCGTAGGTATGATAGCAGCCTTAAAAGAAGACCTAGAAAAGCAAGAAGAACATTTTCAACATGTACAAAATCTAGAAACTGCCTTTCTTGCAGATCTGGAGGGCATTCAATATTACTTAAATAGAGGACAACATCATCTCCCTTATGTTCTCAATATTGGATTTCCTGGCCAGAAAAATGATCTCTTACTCCTTCGTCTAGATTTAGCTGGAATTTCAATCTCTACTGGCTCAGCCTGCACTGCAGGCATTGTACAATCCAGCCATGTTCTTGAAGCTATGTACGGAGCAAATTCAGAGCGTCTGAAGGAATCCGTTCGTATCAGTTTGTCGCCAGAAAATACTGTTGAAGACCTACATACCCTCGCAAAAACCTTAAAAGAAATTATCGGAGGTTAGCCATATGGCATTTGAAAAAACCATTCAGTTAAAAAATTGTCGTTACGACTACACTCTTAGCCCTTCTGTTAAAAAATTCACCCTTAAGGACAACACCTTTTTGGAGACTAAGGTTGGTAACTATGAACTGACTCGCCTTTTGGAAAAAGTTCCGAACAGCGGTGAGGGATTCCAACTCAAAATCATCATTAACAAGGAACTTACAGGAGCTAAAATCAATATCACTGACAAGTTTGGGCTACGTCTAGTTGATATTTTCAAATCAGAAGACCACCACATTCATCAGGAAAAATTCTATTTCCTCATGGATAGCTTGGTAGAACGTGGTGTCTTTACAAAATCAGAAAGATAAAGTAAAAATGTTTGAACTGACCTATAAGGACAGCTATCATGTAGAGCGCACTCTCAAGTATGAGGATTACGAGGCTCTCATGCTGGCTCTGTCAGGATGTGTGACTCTGCCAGATACACTTTATGTGACTTCTTTAACCTTTAAGGGCCAGGAAGTTTACCAAGGTCTGGTCGGAGACCTCTACCGTTTTCTATCACATGCAGATTTTTTACATTAAAACTAAGATTTTTCTTAGTTTTTTCTTGTTTTTGTTGATTTTTTCACAATGTTTCTATAAAATAGAAGAATAGAAAGGTTGTGATTTTGTGAAAGATAAACAGTCTGCTATTCCAAAAGCTACAGCGAAAAGACTCTCTCTCTACTATCGAATTTTTAAGAGATTTCATGCAGAAAAGATTGAACGTGCCAACTCTAAGCAAATTGCAGAGGCTATCGGTATTGATTCAGCGACCGTACGTCGTGATTTTTCCTATTTTGGTGAACTAGGTCGGCGTGGATTTGGCTATGATGTCAAAAAACTGATGACATTTTTTGCCGATTTGCTCAATGATAACTCCATCACCAATGTCATGCTGGTAGGTATTGGAAATATGGGCCATGCCCTTCTCCACTACCGCTTCCATGAGCGCAACAAGATGAAGATTATCATGGCCTTTGACCTAGATGACCATCCCGAAGTTGGAACCCAAACTCCTGATGGGATTCCTATTTACGGAATTTCTCAAATCAAGGATAAAATCAAGGATGCTGATGTCAAGACTGCTATCCTGACCGTTCCCAGCGTCAAGTCACAAGAAGTTGCTAATCTATTGGTTGATGCTGGCGTAAAAGGAATTCTCAGTTTTTCACCAGTCCATCTGCATTTACCAAAAGACGTGGTCGTTCAGTATGTTGATTTGACAAGTGAACTCCAAACCCTCCTCTACTTCATGCGAAAAGAGGATTAGAAAGCGAAAATCATTTTATGAAAAAACCAGTTATTGGGATTACAGGAAACGAAAAAACTCATCCAGATGATGACATCATGATGAGCTACGTAGCAAAAGGCTTTGTTGAAGGCGTTAAAGACGCTGGAGGGATTCCCATCATCCTACCAATTGGTGATCAAGAAATGGCTAGCCACTATATCAGTATGATTGACAAGCTCATCTTGACAGGTGGGCAAAATGTTGATCCAAAATTCTATGGTGAACCAAAAACCATTGATAGCGATGACTACCACCTTCAAAGAGATATCTTCGAACTGGCTCTCATCAAGGAAGCAATTAAACAGAAAAAGCCAATTTTTTCTGTCTGCCGTGGAACACAACTCTTTAACGTTGCCATGGGTGGAAGTTTGTATCAAGATATCGAAGATCACTGGCAGGATTGTTCCGCCGAGTACACAACCCAACGCTTGGTAACAGAACCTGATACTGTTCTTCGAGAAATCTATGGAGAAATTTCCCATATCAACTCCTTCCACCATCAGAGTATTAAGGATTTAGCACCTAACTTAAAGATTGCAGCTCATGATCCTAAGGATGGTATCATTGAAGCTGTCATGAGTACGGATGATGTCTCCTTTCTAGGTGTCCAATGGCATCCAGAATTTCTATTTGAAAATCGTCCCAAAGATAAAAACCTCTTTGACTATGTCGTTAATGAACTTTAGATTAAATCCGTCTTTTCACGGTAACTAAAGTAACTAGAATGTGAGACAATCAAATGGTCCAAAAGGACAATACCCATCAGTTCGCAGGCTTCTTTTACAAGTTTAGTGACATGATCATCATTTCGACTAGGGGCTACCGCTCCCGAAGGATGATTGTGAACCAAAATGAGAGAAGTCGCCATATGCTTGATAGCATAGTGAAGAATCTCTCGCGGCTCAGCGATACTACGAGTTGCAGAACCGATAAAAATGGTCTGTTGATGGATGATTTGATTTTGAGTATTGAGATAGAGCGCCACCAGGTGCTCTTGTTTTTTATGTCCCAACTCCTGCTGCATCTTCTTGGCCAACTTTTGGCTACTGAGAATACTTTCCATCTCAATAGTCTCATGTTTATGAATACGATGCCCCAGTTCAATCATAGCTTGTAATTCTATAGCCTTAACACGCCCGATACCAGACAGACTCTGCAATTCCTGCAGGGTCATTCTTTTCAAATCCGTTAGGCTTGAAAGATTGTTCAAAACTTTCTGAGCAATTTCAAAAACACTGGCTTGCCGTGTTCCTGTCCTAAGTAAAATAGCTAGCAACTCTTGATTACTGAGCGCTTCAACTCCTTCTTTGGCCAGTCTTTCTCTTGGTAATAGTGAATCTTCTTGGAATGAAATACTATACATAAAAATCCTCCTCACTTTATTATTCGTGAGAAGGATGGAAAATTATATTTTTTTCTCAATTGGGGCTACACTAGCCAAAAGTTTTTTCAAACCTACTTCTGGGAAATTGATTTTTAATTCCTGAGTAGCTCCGTTACCTGAAACTTCCAGAACAGTTCCCTCTCCCCATTTCTTGTGGAGAGCAATGTCACCAATAGACCAATTTGCTTCACTAGACGCTGATTTTGCTCCAGCAGTAAATTGACCAAATGGGAGACCGCTTGACTGGATAGTTTTTGGGGCCGCACTGCGTTTACGGTCTTGAAGAGCTTGAGCCAGACTCATACCTTGACCAAAGGCAAGGCCACCACCGCTATAAGATGCTTTAAAACTTGTATTCGTAGGACGAGCTAATCCTTGATACTTAAGTAAGTCTGAGCTAATTTCGTTAATAAAACGAGTCGGACGGTTGTAGTTGGTACGACCAAAAAGCAGGCGCGAGTTGGCATTTGTCAGATAGAGAATTTTCTCTGCACGCGTAATTCCTACATAGGCCAGACGGCGTTCTTCTTCTAGTTCATCTTGATCTTCAGCCGCACGACTAAGCGGGAAGACATTTTCTTCCATCCCAATCAAAAAGACAACTGGAAACTCGAGACCTTTGGCAGCATGCAGAGTCATCAAGGTCACTTCTGATGTCTCCTGACTCCCTGAATCTGTGTCGGCAATCAAGGCCAGGTCATTTAAGAAACGACTTAGTTTGTCCAAACCAGTTTCTTCTTCTGAAACATCAGAGGTGTCATCAAAGTTTTTCGTCACAGAGAGGAACTCTTCAATATTTTCAACCCTAGCCTTGCTTTCTAAAGTCGCTTGAGCATTGAGAATATCGACGTAACCTGTTTTTTCAAGGACAGCCTCAACCAACTCTGTAATATTTAATTGGTCCAGCTGCCCTCGTAAATCTAGAATCATATTGGCAAAATCCCAGATAGACTGGGCTGCTTTACCCTTGATACCAGATAACATGATATTGGCTGAAGCATCTAGCATGGACATGTCTTGCATATTCGCAAAGTCACGGATTTTCTCAACTGTACCTGACCCAATTCCACGTTTAGGCTCGTTGATAATACGTTCAAAACTGATATTGTCACTCAAATTGGCAATAAGATTGAGGTAAGCGATAATATCTCGGATTTCCTTACGGCTGTAGAACTTGGTTCCTCCAACCATGGTATAAGGAATATTGGACTTGAGCAGGGCTTCCTCAATAGTACGGGACTGCGCATTAGTACGATAAAGAACTGCAAAATCCTTGTGAAGGAAGTTTTGACTGCGACCAAGTTCATCGATGGTTCTAGCTACAAATACAGCCTCATCTAGCTCATCATTGGCACGATAGTAAACGATTTGTTCTCCATCAGCGTTTTGAGTCCAGAGATTCTTAGGACGGCGATTTTTATTATTTTTAATAACCTCATTAGCCGCTTGGAGAATGGTTTTAGTTGAACGGTAATTCTCCTCCAATAAAACAACCTTGGCTTGGGGGTAATCCTTTTCAAAGTCCAAGATATTCTGCATATCAGCACCACGCCAACCGTAGATAGACTGGTCCGCATCTCCAACCACACAGATATTTTTAAAACGGGAAGCCAAGAGTTTGACCAGTTGGTACTGGGCATGGTTGGTATCTTGGTACTCATCAACGTGGATGTATTGGAATTTCTGTTGATAGTAAGTCAAAACATCAGGATTTTGATCAAAGAGACGCAGGGTCAGCATAATCAAATCATCAAAATCAACCGACTCCGACTGACGCAGTTCTTTTTGGTAAGCAGTGTAGCACTGGGCCACGATTTGCGTATACATATCGCCAGCTTGGGCAGCATAAGCTACATCATCAATCAGGTCGTTCTTAGCATTTGAAATGGTTCCTAAGATGCTTCGTTCATTCCATTTTTTAGGATCCAAGTTCAACTGCTTGAGAATACGTTTCATGAGCGTTCGCTGTTCACCAGGATCTACAATAGTGAAATTGCGGTTGTAGCCAATATGGTCCGCATCGCGACGCAAAATACGAACACACATGGAGTGGAAGGTCGCAATCAGACAGTCCTGAGTGGCTGGATTGAGGCTATAAGCACGCTCCTTCATCTCACGCGCAGCCTTGTTAGTAAAGGTAATGGCCAAGATATTCCAAGGATTGACCAGCTTTTCATCAATCAAATAAGCGATACGGTGGGTCAAAACTCGAGTCTTCCCAGAACCAGCACCTGCCATGATCAACAAGGGACCTTCTGTCGTTTGCACCGCCTCAGCCTGACGGTCATTCATTCCATTTAATAATGCGTTCATCTTCTCTTCCTTACTCTTGAAGTCAATGTTTCTATTATATCAGAAATCAGGGAAAATATCTTTACCTAGACTGGTTACGTGTAAAAGGTAACTCCTTATATCTAGATAAAAAAATGAGCTTGGTTAGTATTCCAAACTCATTTAAAGTCAATTTCAATATACTAGAACAAACCTAGGACAGTTCCGTCACTTTCAACATCCATGTTGAGGGCTGCCGGTCGTTTTGGAAGTCCTGGCATGGTCATGACATCGCCAGTTAAAGCAACGATGAAGCCTGCACCTAATTTTGGCACCAATTCGCGAATGGTAATTTCAAAGTTTTCAGGTGCTCCAAGTGCATTTGGATTGTCTGAGAAGCTATACTGGGTCTTAGCCATACAGATTGGCAATTTGTCCCAACCATTTTGAACAATTTGAGCGATTTGCGTTTGAGCTTTCTTCTCAAAGTTTACTTTGCTACCACGGTAGATTTCAGTAACAATCTTTTCAATCTTTTCTTGGACAGAAAGGTCATTATCATACAAACGTTTGTAGTTAGCTGGGTTTTCAGAGATAGTCTTAACAACCGTTTCAGCAAGAGCTACTCCACCTTCGGCACCATCAGCCCAGACACTTGCTAACTCGACTGGCACATCAATTGAAGCACAAAGTTCTTTCAAGGCTGCGATTTCTGCTTCTGTATCAGACACAAATTCGTTAATAGCTACGACTGCAGGTACTCCAAATTTACGGATATTTTCAACGTGGCGTTTCAAGTTAGCAAAACCTGCACGCACTGCTTCTACATTTTCCTCTGTAAGAGCATCCTTAGCCACGCCACCATTCATCTTAAGGGCACGAAGGGTTGCTACAATAACTACTGCATCTGGAGATGTTGGCAAGTTTGGTGTCTTAATATCAAGGAATTTCTCGGCACCAAGGTCTGCACCAAAACCAGCTTCTGTAACTGTGTAATCAGCCAAGTGAAGCGCTGTTGTCGTTGCCAAGACTGAATTACATCCATGAGCAATATTGGCAAATGGACCACCGTGTACAAAGGCAGGTGTACCATAAATTGTTTGAACGAGATTAGGCTTAATAGCATCCTTCAAGATCAACGCCAAGGCACCTTCAACCTGCAAATCACCTACAGAAACAGGTGTACGGTCATAGCGATAACCGATAACGATATTAGCCAAACGGCGTTTCAAGTCCTCGATGTCTGTTGCCAAGCAAAGAATTGCCATGATTTCGGAAGCAACGGTAATGTCAAAACCATCCTCACGAGGAATACCATTTAAAGGGCCACCAAGTCCAACGGTCACATGGCGAAGAGCACGATCATTCAAGTCCACTACACGTTTCCAGAGGATACGACGTTGGTCAATTCCCAACTCATTTCCTTGGTGCAAGTGGTTGTCAATCAAGGCAGAAAGAGCATTGTTGGCAGTTGTAATGGCATGCATGTCCCCTGTAAAGTGGAGGTTGATATCTTCCATTGGCAGAACTTGGGCATAACCACCACCTGCCGCACCACCCTTAATTCCCATTACTGGACCAAGAGATGGTTCGCGGATAGCGATCATGGTTTTCTTGCCAATCTTGTTCAAGGCATCCGCCAGACCAATGGTAATAGTTGATTTTCCTTCACCTGCAGGTGTTGGGTTGATGGCAGTAACCAAAATCAATTTCCCAACTGGATTGCTTTCAACTGCACGAATTTTATCAAAGCTGAGCTTAGCCTTGTACTTTCCGTATAACTCCAAATCGTCGTAAGAAATACCAAGTTTCTCTACAACATCAACGATTGGCTTCAACTCAATACTCTGTGCGATTTCAATATCTGTTTTCATTCAAAACTCCTCTAACCTCTTATATGATAATTTATTATAACACAAAACAAGATTTTTAACATCCTTAAACTCTATAAACGTTCGTAAATATCCCTTATTTTTAAGGTTTTAGAGCCCTTTCTTAAATTTTATATGGCTTTATAGTTTGAAACTATATTCTTTCCTTTTACCAAAATTTTATCACTTTCATTTTACTTACCGCTTATTTTTGTGTACAATAGTGCTATGAAAATTTTAGTTACATCGGGCGGTACCAGTGAAGCTATTGATAGCGTCCGCTCTATCACTAACCATTCCACAGGTCGCTTGGGGAAAATCATCACAGAAACCTTGCTTGCTGCAGGGCATGAAGTTTGTCTGATAACAACAAAACGAGCTCTGAAGCCAGAAGCCCATCCCAACCTAAGCATTCGAGAAATTAACAATACCAAGAACCTTCTACTAGAGATGCAAGAACGTGTTCAGGATTATCAAGTCTTGATTCACTCAATGGCGGTATCCGACTACACTCCTGTTTATATGACAAGTCTAGAGGAAGTTCAGTCTAGCTCCAATTTGGAAAAATTTTTAAGCAAGCAAAATCATCAAGCTAAGATTTCTTCGACTGATGAGGTTCAGGTTTTATTCCTGAAAAAAACACCAAAAATCATCTCTCTAGTCAAAGAATGGAATCCTGCTATTCATCTGATTGGCTTCAAACTGCTGGTTGATGTCTCTGAGGATTATCTCATCGAGATTGCTAGAAAAAGTCTTATCAAGAACCAAGCAGACTTGATTATCGCAAATGACCTGACTCAAATTTCAGCAAACCAGCATCGTGCAATCTTTGTTGAGAAAGATTATCTCCAAACGGTTAACACTAAAGAAGAAATTGCAGAACTCCTCCTTGAAAAAATTCAAGCCTGTCATTCATAGAAAGGAAAACTATGTCAAACATTCTCTTGGCTGTAACGGGCTCAATCGCCTCTTACAAGTCGGCAGATTTAGTTAGTTCGCTTAAAAAACAAGGCCATCAAGTCACTGTCTTAATGACCCAGGCTGCTACAGAGTTTATCCAACCTTTGACTCTACAGGTCTTATCACAGAATCCTGTCCACCTGGATGTCATGAAGGAACCCTATCCTGAACAGGTTAATCATATCGAACTTGGAAAAAAGGCGGATGTATTCATCGTGACCCCTGCAACTGCTAACACTATCGCAAAACTAGCCCTTGGCTTTGCGGACAACATGGTGACCAGTACAGCTTTAGCCTTGCCCAGTCATATTCCCAAACTAATAGCTCCTGCTATGAATACAAAAATGTATGACCATCCAGCAACTCAGGCTAATCTGAAAACATTAGAAACCTACGGCTATCAGCTGATTGCTCCTAAGGAATCCCTACTAGCTTGTGGAGACCACGGAAGAGGAGCCTTAGCCGACCTCACAATTATTTTAGAAAGAATAAAGGAAACTCTCGATGAAAAAACGCTCTAATATTGCACCTATTGCTATCTTTTTTGCAACCATGCTCGTGATACACTTTCTGAGCTCACTTATCTTTAACCTTTTTCCATTTCCAATCAAACCGACTATCGTTCATATTCCTGTCATTATTGCCAGCATTATTTACGGTCCACGCGTTGGAGTTACACTTGGATTTTTGATGGGGCTACTTAGCTTAACTGTTAACACGATTACAATTCTACCGACAAGCTACCTCTTCTCTCCATTTGTACCAAACGGAAACATATACTCAGCTATCATTGCTATCGTCCCACGTATTTTGATTGGTTTAACTCCTTATCTAGTCTATAAACTGATGAAAAATAAAACTGGTCTTATTTTAGCTGGTGCCCTTGGTTCACTTACCAACACAGTCTTTGTACTTGGTGGAATTTTCTACCTTTTTGGAAATGTCTTTGATGGTAATATCCAAAAACTCCTAGCAACTGTTATCTCAACAAACTCCATTGCCGAATTAGTCATTTCCGCAGTTCTAACCCTAGCCATTGTTCCAAGACTACAGACTTTGAAAAAATAAAAACAATCTCCACTTTCAAGCTTGAAGGTGGAGATTTTGCTCTATACAGTTTCTTTTTAGTGAAATCTTTACCAACTTTTAACTAAAAAACGACCTATAAACCCAAGTAAATCCTTGCTTTATTGTCTTGTTTATTATACTATACTAGTGTATATACAGTTAAAAGGAGATTCTTATGAATACACGGAAAAAGACACAATTTATGACAATGACTGCCCTCTTAACGGCTATTGCAATTTTAATTCCAATTGTTATGCCTTTCAAGATCGTCATTCCACCTGCTTCTTACACTTTGGGGAGTCACATCGCTATTTTTATTGCCATGTTCTTGTCGCCCTTGATGGCAGTTTTTGTCATCCTAGCCTCTAGTTTTGGATTTTTGATGGCTGGCTATCCCATGGTTATCGTATTTCGAGCTTTTTCCCATATCTTTTTTGGTACTTTGGGGGCTCTTTACCTACAAAAATTCCCAGATACACTAGATAAACCAAAATCTTCCTGGATTTTTAACTTTGTTTTAGCGCTTATCCATGCCCTTGCTGAAGTATTGGCCTGTGTCGTTTTCTACGCAACTTCTGGTACCAATGTAGAAAATATGTTTTATGTTCTATTTGTACTAGTTGGATTTGGCACAATTATACATAGTATGGTAGACTATACATTAGCACTAGCTGTCTATAAAGTGCTTCGAAAACGCCGTTAAAAGGAAAAGCTATGACAAAAGATCGCAAACAAGCTCTGCTCCAACTCTTGAAAGAAGCTCCTAAAGCCCTTAATGGCCAAAGTTTGGCGGAACATTTTCATGTCACACGTCAGGTCATTGTGCAGGACATTGCAATTTTGAGAGCCGATGGCGCTCCTATCCTATCTACTAATCGTGGCTACGTCTATAAGCAAATTGATACCAATCCTTATGTACATAAACTTTTCAAGGTGAAACATGAAGTTGAAGAAATCGGTCAAGAACTCCTTGCTATCGTCGATAATGGAGGGCGTGTCCAGAATACTTTGATTGACCATCCCGTTTATGGAGAAATTGAAACCTTGCTTAAACTGTCTTGCCGCAGAGATGTTCAACATTTTCTAGAACAAGTCGAGCATTCTGATTTTAAACCTTTATCTGAATTGACAGATGGTGTCCATTACCACCTAGTCGAAGCCGAAACACAACAAGACCTCCACTATATCGAGGAGGCCTTGGATCAGCTAGGTTATTTAGTAAAGGATTAGAAAATTTTCTTTTCCCAATCGTCTTCTGTACGGCGAGGGTAGAAAAATTCAGATTTGTCCGATGCTTCCATCATCTCCATCAAAGGTAGCATATCATAGGCCAGATCCAAGTTTGGAATCTGGTCTTTTTGCACCCAAGAAACTTCTCCTTCATCTGAAGAGCGAAGGGTACCAGAGAACTCAGTTGCCTTATAACAAACGACAATATAGCGCCCACCTGTATCTAGTGGCCAATTTTTAATGCCGACAAGTTGAGGATTTTGAATAGTCAACCCTGTTTCTTCATAGATTTCACGAATGACAGACTCTGCGAAAGATTCGCCATTTTCTACATGGCCTCCTGGAAAGGCATAACCAGACCAGCGATTGGTTTCAGGAGAGCGATACTGCATAACCACGCGCTGAGTTTCGGGGTCTTCAATCAGACAAATATTTGTTAAAATCGTTAATTGTGCTCGAGACATAAATTTACTCACTTTCTAATTTATTAAATTTTTAGACTTGGTACCAGTACCATTAGCTTCTACTTTTTAAAATTATTTATAATAGAATACCATTCGTTTTTCCTTTATAGGCTTTCCAAGTTCAAGCATCTTTTCTTGTCCATCAAAAGTAAAGCCCATTTTTTGATAGAAAGCAATGGCGCGCTTATTATCTTTCAATACCCATAAGAAAATTTCAGAAAAATGATCAAGAGCAATCAAAGCTGCTTTTATTAACTTTTGTGCAATACCTTTTCCATAATAGTCTTTTAAAACATATAAGGCAATAATTTCGCCAGCTTGAATCGTCTCATCACGAAAGTTGCCATAACTAATAAAACCAACTACCTTCATGCCATCCATCGCAATCAATGTATTTTCTGGATATTTTTGACTAAAGAATCGACACCTTTCTAATGTCATTGTCTCCTGAAATTCTGCAGGCAAAAGGTCATCATAAGCCTCTCTCCACGTTTGCCAGTGAACAATGGATTTACCTTCTATCTCTTCAGGAGTTTCCATTGATTTGATAATAACCGTCATTTACTTTCTTTTCCTTAATCCAACACCCTGACTTCCTTTGCTACTTTTTGTAGAAATTTTTGTCTTGTTGAACTTGTATTTACTTCACGGCCTAACTCTCCCAAGATTGAAACCCTCTTTGTTTTTATGCCACAGTGATTCAATACAGCATTCTTTAATACTGATATTCCATAACTGTCTGGAATGTTAATCGGACCTGAAAATACTTTGTACCACCAAGTTGGTGCCATAGAAGTTGCATAGATACTAGCTGTTTTTCCTTTTAATAACTTTTTGAACTGTTTACCTCTCAAGTAATTCAAAATAAAGCTTCCTCGATTATTTGCAGAGTATGCAATGCCTGGCGTAAAAACACGATCAATCCACCCTTTCAATAGACTAGGCATACTACTCCACCAAATAGGATAAACAAAAATGAAATGATCTGCCCACTGAATTAATTCTTGAGAGCGTAGAATAAACGGATTGTCCTCCATTCTTTGTCGGTAACCATAACGTAAAACAGGATCAAACTCTTCTGCATTAAGATTAATCATTTCAAGTTCATGTCTATTTGAGTCTATGTTTTCTACAATCGTTTGAAAAATTGCTTGGCAGTAACTTTCTTTATCAGGATGTCCATTGATAACTAAAATATTCATAAAATTCCCCTACCCCAACGCCTTGACTTCCAACATCATATCCCGAATCTGAGCTGCTAGTTCAAAGTCAAGCACTTCAACTGCTTCTTGCATTTGTTTTTCGAGTTTCTTGACTAGTTCTTTGCGCTCTTGTTTGTTGAGGCTATTGATATCGACTTCCTTCTCCTCTTCCTTAGCAACTGCCTTGGTCACAGCAATCAGATCACGGATTTCTTTCTTGATTGTCTGAGGCACAATACCGTGTTCTTCATTATAAGCCATCTGGATTTTCCGACGGCGAGCAGTTTCATCGATAGCACGTTGCATAGACTGAGTAACGGTGTCCGCATACATGATGACATGCCCTTCACTATTACGGGCAGCACGTCCAATGGTCTGGATGAGTCCACGCTCGTTACGAAGGAAACCTTCCTTGTCAGCATCGAGAATAGCTACGAGACTCACTTCAGGAACGTCAATCCCTTCGCGTAGTAGATTGATTCCGACCAAGACATCAAAGACACCCAAGCGCAGGTCACGGATAATCTCCGTCCGCTCCAAGGTCTTAATATCCGAGTGCATGTACTTGACCTTGATGCCCATTTCTTTGAAGTAGTCGGTCAAGTCCTCAGCCATCTTCTTGGTTAAGGTTGTGATAAAGGTTCGTTCGTTCTTTTCAACACGGGCATTAATTTCACCTAAGAGGTCATCAATCTGTCCCATAGTCGGACGAACTTCCACCTCAGGATCCAAAAGACCTGTCGGACGAATGATTTGCTCAATCACTGTCTCGGTCTGTTCATTTTCATAGTCACCAGGTGTCGCTGAAACGTAAACAATCTGATGCACATGGCTTTCAAACTCCTCCCGACGGAGAGGACGATTGTCCAGAGCAGACGGCAAACGGAAACCGTAATTTACTAACATTTCCTTACGAGAACGGTCTCCATTATACATTCCCTTGATTTGCCCCATAGTCATGTGACTCTCGTCAATCATGATTAAGAAATCATCTGGGAAGAAATCGAGAAGCGTATAAGGAGGCTCACCTTCGCTACGTCCATCCATATGGCGTGAGTAGTTTTCAACCCCGTTGGTATAGCCCATCTCGCGCAGCATCTCAATATCATACTCTGTTCGCTGTTTCAAGCGCTGGGCTTCTAGCAATTTACCTTCCTTTTCAAAGATAGCTAACTGCTCCTCCAACTCGGCCTGAATCTTGGCAATGGCAACTTCCATGTGGTCGTCATTGGTCACAAAGTGAGTGGCTGGGAAAATCGCCAAATGATCCACTTCTCCAAACACCTGACCTGTCAGAGCCTCAACCTCACGGATACGGTCAATTTCATCTCCAAAAAATTCTACTCGAAAGGCGTGTTCATCACGGGAAGCTGGGAAAATCTCTACCACATCCCCACGAACGCGAAATCTTCCCCGTTGGAAATCAATATCATTACGTTCAAACTGGATATCAACCAAGTCGTTCAAGAGTTTATCACGAGAAATTTCAAGACCTGGACGGAGACTAACGACACTATCAGCGTATTCCTTGGGCGAACCCAAACCATAGATACAAGAGACTGAAGCCACGACAATAACATCATTGCGTTCCAAAAGGGCTGAAGTCGCTGAGTGTCGGAGCTTATCAATCTCGTCATTGACAGAACTATCCTTCTCAATATAGGTATCACTAGAAGGAACATAGGCCTCTGGTTGGTAATAATCATAGTAGGATACGAAGTACTCAACAGCATTTTCAGGGAAAAATTCCTTAAACTCCCCATAGAGCTGTCCTGCTAGAGTTTTATTGTGGGCAATGACCAGAGTTGGTTTATTGACTTTGGAAATAACCTGACTCATGGTATAGGTCTTCCCTGTTCCGGTCGCCCCCATCAGAATCTGAGCTTTTTCTCCCCCCTCGATATTATCTACCAACTGCTCGATAGCTTGGGGTTGATCTCCTGATGGTTCATATTTTGATACTAGTTTAAATTGATTGTCTGTAATGCGATTAATCATAAGAATCCTCTCTCGATGTGCTATTCCTATTTTAGCATACTTGTAGCATTTTCACGAAGAAAAGGACGAACCGAAGTCACATCCTTTCATTTTCTTTCTTTAATTGATAAGCGAGATAGATAATCAGCAGTAACAAGACTAGACTTGTCATGATAGAGCCTTCTATGCCAAAAGAACCACCTGATAGCCATCCTTGATTGCCTTGTGGTAAAAAGGTCATCAGAGACGTTCCTGATGGTTGACCACTAACTAAAATCCCAAAGAGATTTCCCTGAGCAAAATTCCAGGCTCCATGAATACCTGCAACACCCCAAACTGTATCAGTTTTGAGAAGGTAAAGAGCCATGGCAACTCCGAATAAGAAGAGATTCATTAGAGATAGAGGTGTTAGACCAGAATTGCCCATATGAAGCAGGGTAAAGAACAGGCTAGATATAAGAACAGCAAGTTTTAGATTGGTTCTTGAGGCCAATTGAGGAAGGAGCCAAGCACGGGATACCACTTCTTCTGTTGTCCCCTGTAAAATCCAAAATGGGATAGTAAAGACGACAAAGGTAAGAGAATAAGGATTTAAGTGAATAGACTCAAAACGATATTGCCCTAATGCTACTAAACCTAACAAGGTCAGAAGAAAAAGTGCCAGACCTAGCCCAAATCCTTTCAGAAGATTGCTGAGGAAATTCTCTCTATAAAATCCCAAGGTTCGAATAGGTCTTTTCTCAACTTTTCTAGTCCATCTGAACACAGTATTGAGAACGAATCCAAAGGCCAGCAATTCTAAAATTAAACGAAAGTCACTTGTTTTATCCGTCAAGCTCTGTTGCAAGGTCTGCAAGTAGGTTGCAAGATTTTGGCCAGCCTCTCCAAAATTTCTAGCAAGTCCGATGAGAGCTAACAAGCTAATACCATACAAAGTATAAGCCACAAACTCTCCTATAAAGACAAAAACAAAGGCTAACAAGGGGCTTGTGTAAATGTTTAATCTCATTTGAGAAGCTTGAAAGTCTTTAAAAATTCTTTTGTTCTTCATATCTCCGTTCTCTTTTCTTCTATTATATACTATTATTATAGCACTTTGTGGTAGCAGTTCAAGAAAGAAATAAAGGGCTTTTATGTTATATCTTCTAACATAAAAGCCCCTAGATTTGCATTTTTTAGTTTTTTCTGATATAATGGAAAAATATTCGGAAAAGGAGACTAAAAATGAAGAAAAAATTTCTAGCATTTTTGCTAATTTTATTCCCAATTTTCTCATTAGGTATTGCTAAGGCAGAAACAATTAAGATTGTGTCTGATACCGCCTATGCACCTTTTGAGTTTAAAGATTCAGATCAAACTTATAAAGGAATTGATGTTGACATTATTAACAAAGTCGCTGAGATTAAAGGATGGAACATTCAGATGTCCTATCCTGGATTTGACGCAGCGGTGAATGCAGTTCAAGCTGGTCAAGCTGACGCTATTATGGCAGGAATGACAAAAACTGCAGAACGTGAAAAAGTTTTCACAATGTCTGATACTTACTATGATACAAAAGTTGTCATTGCAACTACAAAGTCACACAAGATTAGTCAGTATGACCAATTAAAAGGTAAAACTGTTGGTGTTAAAAATGGAACTGCCGCTCAACGTTTCCTTGAAAGTATTAAGGACAAATACGGCTTTGCTATTAAAACATTTGACACTGGTGATTTGATGAACAACAGCTTGAGTGCTGGTGCCATTGATGCCATGATGGATGACAAACCTGTTATCGAGTATGCTATTAACCAAGGTCAAGACCTCCATATTGAAATGGATGGTGAAGCTGTAGGAAGTTTTGCTTTCGGTGTTAAAAAAGGAAGCAAATACGAGCACCTAGTCACTGAATTTAACCAAGCCTTGGCTGAAATGAAAAAAGATGGTAGCCTTGATAAAATCATCAAGAAATGGACTGCTTCATCTTCTTCAGCAGTGCCAACTACATCTACTCTAGCAGGATTAAAAGCCATTCCTGTTAAAGCTAAATACATCATTGCCAGTGATTCTTCTTTTGCACCTTTTGTGTTCCAAAACTCAAGCAACCAATTTACTGGAATTGATATGGACTTGATTAAGGCAATCGCTAAAGACCAAGGTTTTGAAATTGAAATTACCAATCCTGGTTTCGATGCAGCTATCAGTGCTGTCCAAGCTGGTCAAGCTGATGGTATCATTGCCGGTATGTCTGTCACAGATGCTCGTAAGGCAACTTTTGACTTTTCAGAATCCTACTACACTGCCAATACTATCCTTGGTGTCAAAGAATCAAGTACCATTGCTTCTTATGAAGATTTAAAAGGAAAGACAGTCGGTGTTAAAAACGGAACTGCTTCTCAAACCTTCCTAACAGAAAATCAAGGCAAATACGGTTACAAAATCAAAACCTTCGCTGATGGTTCTTCAATGTATGACAGTTTAAACACTGGTGCCATTGATGCCGTTATGGATGATGAGCCTGTCCTCAAATATTCTATTAGCCAAGGGCAAAAATTGAAAACTCCAATCGCTGGAACTCCAATCGGTGAAACAGCCTTTGCTGTTAAAAAAGGAGCAAATCCAGAATTGATTGAAATGTTCAATAACGGACTTGCAAACCTTAAAGCAAACGGAGAATTCCAAAAGATTCTTGATAAATACCTAGCTAGCGAATCTTCATCTGCTTCAACAAACACTGTTGACGAAACAACTATCTGGGGCTTACTTCAAAATAACTACAAACAACTCCTTAGCGGGCTTGGTATCACTCTTGCTCTAGCTCTTATCTCATTTGCTATTGCCATTGTTATCGGAATTATCTTTGGTATGTTTAGCGTTAGCCCCTACAAATCTCTTCGCGTCATCTCTGAGATTTTCGTTGACGTTATCCGTGGTATTCCTTTGATGATTCTTGCAGCCTTCATCTTCTGGGGAATTCCAAACTTCATCGAGTCTATTACAGGCCAACAAAGCCCAATTAACGACTTTGTAGCTGGTACCATTGCCCTATCGCTCAATGCAGCCGCTTATATCGCTGAAATCGTTCGTGGTGGTATTCAGGCCGTTCCAGTTGGTCAAATGGAAGCCAGCCGAAGCTTGGGGATCTCTTATGGAAAAACCATGCGTAAGATTATCTTGCCACAAGCAACTAAATTGATGTTGCCAAACTTTGTTAACCAATTCGTTATTGCTCTTAAAGATACAACTATCGTATCTGCTATCGGTTTGGTGGAACTCTTCCAAACTGGTAAGATTATAATCGCCCGTAACTACCAAAGTTTCAAGATGTATGCAATCCTTGCTATCTTCTATCTTGTAATTATCACACTTTTGACTAGACTAGCGAAACGCTTAGAAAAGAGGATTCGTTAATGGCAAAATTAAAAATTGATGTAAATGATTTACATAAGTATTATGGAAAAAATGAAGTTCTAAAAGGAATTACAACTAAGTTCTATGAAGGAGATGTTGTTTGTATCATCGGTCCTTCAGGCTCTGGTAAGTCAACTTTCCTCCGTAGCCTTAATCTTTTAGAAGAAGTTACTAGCGGTCACATCACTGTGAACGGTTATGACTTAACTGAAAAAACAACCAACGTTGACCACGTCCGTGAAAATATCGGAATGGTGTTCCAACACTTCAACCTCTTCCCTCATATGTCTGTATTGGACAATATCACCTTTGCTCCAATTGAGCACAAGTTGATGACTAAGGAAGAAGCTGAGAAATTGGGAATGGAGTTGCTTGACAAGGTTGGGCTAGCAGATAAAGCTAATGCTAACCCAGATAGCCTATCAGGTGGTCAAAAACAGCGTGTGGCCATCGCTCGTGGACTAGCAATGAATCCAGACATCATGCTCTTTGATGAACCAACTTCTGCCCTTGACCCTGAGATGGTCGGAGACGTACTAAATGTTATGAAGGAATTGGCTGAACAAGGTATGACCATGATTATCGTAACCCATGAGATGGGATTTGCTCGTCAGGTTGCTAACCGCGTTATCTTTACTGCAGATGGCGAGTTCCTTGAAGACGGAACACCTGATCAAATCTTTGATAACCCACAACACCCACGTCTGAAAGATTTCTTGGACAAGGTCTTAAACGTCTAAACTCAAACTGTAAGGATTTCCTTGCAGTTTTTTTCTATCTCGTATTGGATTTTTTGATTTTTAGGAAAATTATGTTAGAATTAAGTTTATGAAATGAGGTTTCCTCATACCTAGCAAGACTAGGAATAAAAATAGAAATTAGGTAGCTAGATGTCATCTAAGGTTATTGTTACAATTTTCGGTGCGAGTGGAGACCTGGCTAAACGCAAGCTCTACCCTTCCCTTTTTAGACTATATAAATCCGGCAATCTTTCCGAGCACTTTGCCGTTATTGGAACTGCCCGTCGTCCTTGGAGCAAGGAATATTTTGAATCTGTTGTAGTCGAATCTATCCTTGATTTAGCAGATAGTACTGAACAGGCTCAGGAGTTTGCTAGTCACTTCTACTATCAAAGTCATGATGTCAATGATACAGAGCACTACATTGCTTTACGTCAATTGCAGGCTGAACTAAATGACAAGTACCAAGCTGAACACAACAAGCTCTTCTTCTTGTCTATGGCACCTCAGTTCTTTGGAACTATTGCTAAACACCTTAAGTCTGAAAACATTGTAGACGGTAAAGGTTTTGAACGTTTAATCGTTGAAAAACCATTTGGTACAGATTACGCAAGCGCAAGCAAGTTGAATGACGAACTCCTAGCAACATTTGACGAAGAACAAATTTTCCGTATCGACCATTATCTTGGTAAGGAAATGATCCAAAGCATCTTTGCAGTTCGCTTTGCAAACCTGATCTTTGAAAATGTTTGGAACAAGGACTTTATCGACAATGTTCAAATTACCTTTGCAGAGCGCTTGGGTGTAGAAGAACGTGGTGGCTACTATGATGAATCTGGTGCCCTCCGTGACATGGTACAAAACCACACACTACAACTTCTTTCTCTCCTTGCTATGGACAAGCCAGCAAGCTTCACAAAAGACGAGATTCGTGCTGAGAAGATTAGGGTCTTTAAAAACCTCTATCATCCAACTGATGAAGAACTTAAAGAACACTTTATCCGTGGTCAATACCGATCTGGTAAGATTGATGGCATGAAATACATCTCTTATCGTAGCGAGCCAAATGTAAATCCAGAATCAACAACTGAAACCTTTGCATCTGGTGCCTTCTTTGTAGACAGCGATCGATTCCGTGGTGTTCCTTTCTTCTTCCGTACTGGTAAACGTCTGACTGAGAAAGGAACTCATGTCAACATCGTCTTTAAACAAATGGATTCTATCTTTGGAGAACCACTTGCTCCAAACATTTTGACCATCTATATCCAACCAACAGAAGGCTTCTCTCTTAGCCTAAATGGGAAGCAAGTAGGAGAAGAATTCAACTTGGCTCCTAACTCACTTGATTACCGTACAGATGCGACCGCAACTGGTGCCTCTCCGGAACCATACGAGAAATTGATTTATGATGTCTTAAATAACAACTCAACTAACTTTAGCCACTGGGATGAAGTTGGTGCGTCATGGAAATTGATTGACCGTATCGAAGAACTCTGGGCTGAAAATGGTGCCCCACTTCATGACTATAAAGCTGGAAGCATGGGACCTCAAGCTAGCTTTGACTTACTTGAAAAATTCGGTGCCAAATGGACTTGGCAACCAGATATCGCCTACCGTCAAGATGGTCGTTTAGAATAAAAAAATTTCCTGCAAGTTTGTAGCTTGCAGGATTTTTGCTTCTAATTAGATTAAGCCTTCCAAGAGACCCTTCATAAAGTTTTCTGAGTTAAATTCTCCAATATCATCGATTTTTTCACCAAAACCAATCAATTTTACAGGAATATTAAGTTCTTCTCGGATAGCTAGAACAACACCACCTCGAGCAGTTCCATCAATCTTGGTCAAGACTATTCCTGTCAAAGGGGTAATTTTCGAAAATTCTTTGGCCTGCACAAGAGCGTTTTGACCTGTTGATGCATCAAGTGCTAAGAAGGTTTCATGCGGTGCTTCTGGCACAACACGTTTGATGATACGACCAATCTTTTCCAACTCAGCCATAAGGTTGTCCTTGTTTTGTAGACGACCTGCAGTATCAATCATGAGAATATCGATATCTTCAGCCACAGCACGTTCCATGCCATCAAAGACCACACTGGCTGGGTCAGCTTTCTCAGGTCCAGTCACTACTGGAACATCTACTCGTCGACCCCATTCAGCTAGCTGGGCTACCGCCCCTGCACGGAAGGTATCTGCCGCAACAAGCATGACCTTCTTACCAGCTTGTTTGTAGCGGTTGGCTAGTTTCCCGATAGAAGTTGTTTTCCCGACACCATTAACTCCAACAAAGAGCATAACTGTCAAACCATCTTGGAAATGGATTTGTTCATCGTAGTTGCCATCCTTTTCATAGAGTTCAACCAATTTCTCGATAATGACACTGCGAAGTACATCAGGCTTCTTAGCGTTTTCGAGTTTAGCTTCATAGCGAAGCTCTTCTGTTAAGTTAGAAGCGACTTGAACACCAACGTCACTCATAATCAGCAGTTCTTCCAGTTCCTCGAAGAATTCTTCGTCAACAGAGCGGAAATTAGCAAAGAAAGCATTTAAACGAGCACCAAATCCTGTACGAGTTTTCTTAAGACTGCGGTCATATTTTTCCTGAACAGTTTCTTCTGATTGAAGCCTTTCTGGTTCAAACACTTTAGAACTATTTTCTTCTACAGTTCCTTCGTACTCAAGCTTCTCTTCATCTGGGACTTCTTCTGAGTTTGGTAATTCTTCTATTTCTTCTTGAGGAACTTTTACAACTGGCTCTAAATTGTTATTTTCTTCAACTGTCTCTTGATTTTCGTCTTCTTTAAACACAGCTTCTTCAGAACTTTCAACTTCTGCTTCTTCATGAGGAAGTTCCTCAGCTTCTGTTAAGGCTGGCTCAACATCTTCAGACAAATCAAGATTTTCCAGAGCTTCTTTTACAACTTCTTCGATTTTAGGTTCTTCTTTTTTTCCGAATAGACGGTCAAATAATCCCATATCTTAGTTCTCCTTTAGCACATATTCTTCGATAGCCCAGGCGACAGCCTCTTCATCGTTGGTCATTGGTGTCACTACATTTGCGACTGCCTTGACTTCAGGAACAGCATTTTGCATGGCAACACCGAGCCCTGCCCATTCAATCATAGAAAGGTCATTGGCCTCGTCACCACAAGCCATGACTTGGCTTTGGTCGATTCCAAGATGACTGATTAGTTTAGCCAATCCTGTTGCTTTATGAACATTCTTTGGTGACCACTCTAGCAACATTTCACGTGATTTAAAGATTTCATATTGGTCAAACAATTCTGGAGAAATCTTTTGAATGGCTGCATCCAAGGGTTCTTGAGCAAAGGCAGTCACGCATTTATTATAGGTCATTTGACTAGACAAGTCTTCAAAGTCCACTGGAACAAAGGTCAATGCTGGATTGAATTTAGCATAAAGACTTTCTTGGTCCGATTGGATTTGATAAACTGTTCCTTCTGAGATGGCATCAAGAGGTAGTGATAATTTCTCTGTTTCTTCATACAAACGTGCCACATCATCATATGAAAAGACTGTCTTATCAAGGATTTCACCTGTATTTTTCTGAACTAAACCACCATTAAAGGTAATCGTATACTCATCTTCCTGACCGTCAGTCCCTAGCTCATGGAGAAAGAAATCCATAGCTTTTAAGGGACGACCAGTTGTCAATACGACCTTAATACCACGATCACGCGCAGCTTTCAAGGTTGCCTTGGTACGATCCGTCAGCCTTTTATCAGTAGTCAGCAAGGTCCCATCCAAGTCCAATGCAATCAATTTTATATCTACCATTATAAGCCCTCCATATAAGCGATAACCGACTGGTCCTTATGGTGACCAATCATAGTCTCTGCTAATTCTAAAATCTCTGGTCGTGCATTTTCAGGAGCCACAGGATGTCCCACAACCTGCATCATATGCAAGTCATTTAGATTGTCTCCAAAAGCCATAACCTGATCCATTGTGATACCAAGTTTTTTAGCTAATTCAACAATGGCCACACCCTTATCGACATAGTCCAGAACAATATCAATAGATTCAAAGCCAGTTGTCATGGCCTTAACACCATGGACATTTTCATTAACCCAAGCTTCCCCAGCTTCTAGCGTTTCTTCTGTGAAGTTGGTTGTAAATTTAAAAATGTCATCTGTGATATCTTCCAAACTCGCTACTCTTTGGATATTTTCATTATAGTGCTGGCTCACTTTCAAATAGGTCTCATCAACCGTATCTAGAACATAAGCTCCCTTTTTTCCCGTCAAGAGCAGTTTATTGATATCTACATAAGGTGAAGTTTTCAGCATTTCAAAAGTTGATAAATAAAACTCACGAGACATAGTCGCTTCATACAAGTCCTGACCTTGATATTCTACCAAACTGCCATTTTCCGCAATGAAAATAATGTCATCACGAACATCAGCAAATAATTTTTCTAGAGACAGAAATCCGCGCCCTGAAGCTACCGCAAAGTAAATCCCTTTTTCCTTATAGGAAGCTAAGAGAGACTTGAGACGATCCATATCAAAACGCCCATTCCCATCTAGGAAAGTTCCGTCCATATCCGTTGCTACTAGTTTAATCATAAAATCTTTCTTACTCCGATTAGTAAATCTACCTCCTATTATACCATAGATAAGTAGAAAAAGGACTAGTCTATCAGCTTTGCTTCTCTTTTATCCCTCTCTACTAGCTAGTGCTGTTTCTAACTTTTAAAAAAGCTCGTAAAATTAAAATCGTGCAACTTTTTTCAGACACTTTTAAAAGATTGATTTCCCTATATTTTTCCTTTATACTGGATAAAAAGGAGAATAGTATGTCAGAAATAAATCACGAAATTGATTCAAATTTTGCAGGTCGTTTAAATATCCTACGAGCGGGTGTTCTTGGTGCCAATGATGGAATTATTTCCATTGCTGGTGTGGTTATCGGGGTTGCCAGTGCTACCAGCAATATCTGGATTATCTTTTTATCAGGATTTGCGGCGATTTTAGCAGGTGCCTTTTCAATGGCTGGTGGAGAATATGTATCCGTTTCAACTCAAAAAGATACCGAGGAAGCAGCCGTTGTGCGTGAGCAAGTCTTGCTAGACCAAGATATGGAGCTAGCTAAAAAGTCTCTCTACGCTGCCTATATTCAAAATGGCGAGTGTGAAACATCAGCCCAACTTCTCACCAACAAGGCCTTTCTTAAAAATCCGCTCAAGGCTTTGGTAGAGGAAAAATATGGGATTGAGTATGAAGAGTTTACCAATCCTTGGCATGCTGCTATCTCTAGCTTTATTTCTTTTTTCCTTGGTAGCTTACCACCCATGCTTTCAATTACCATTTTCCCAAGTGAATATCGCATCCCTGCTACTGTCCTTATTGTCGGTGTGGCCCTTCTTCTCACTGGTTACACTAGTGCCAAACTTGGAAAAGCCCCAACCAAAACAGCTATGATTCGTAACTTAGCTATTGGCCTCTTGACCATGGGCGTTACCTTTCTGCTAGGACAACTTTTCAGCATTTAGAACAAAAAAACACCTCGATTTTGAAGTCGAGGTATCTTTTTTTACATTTGGACAATCTTGCGATAACTTCTTGAAGTAATCATGAAAATCAGCACATAGGCGATGAGGAAGATAGCGCAGATAGACAAGGTCACAATCAACATCATATTCGTATCTATTACACCAATCACTTTTAAAATCAGACTAAGCATATGGTAGGCAAAGGCTAGATGTATGAAGGCAAAAAGCAAAGGAAGGAAGAAAACAGTTAAAACCTGTTTGTTAATGGTTTGCTTGATTTGCTTTTGATCTAAACCAACTTTCTGCAAGATAATAAAGCGTTCACGGTCTTCGTAGCCTTCAGAAATTTGTTTGTAGTAGATGACCAGAACGGTTCCGACCATAAAAATAATGGATAGGAAAATACCGATAAAGAAGACACCACCAAAGAGGGCACTCATCTGAGAACTAGCATCTGATAGATTACTACCGTACACATAGCTACCTTCCGTGTTTAATTGAGCATTAAACTGATCGAGGTATTTATCATACTCGTCAGCGACCTTGAGTTGTTCTTCTTCGCTGGCATTTACATTCATGCCACCGTAAAACTGATTATAGATAGCCGAATCTGGGAATTGATCCAAAAAGGCTTGTAAATCAGGTACAACAAGGTAATTGTAATCAGCAGTCAAAATATTAAACTGATTTGGGACATGGTTGACAATAAAATCTTTATTAAATTCTTCTTTTACAGAAAATTGATGATTATTCAGAATTAGAGTTTTTTGTTCTTTAACTCCCTCGTTCTTTGCAAAGAGTCCAACCTCATTTCCTGATAGAGACAGTTTTTGACCAGTCATAGTTTCATAATCTTTTTGGTCAAATACCATGAAAACTGTTGTGGGTTGGACACGATTTTGTCCTTTTTCAAAAAGGGTTAACTTATTTCCTTCTTGGTTCGCAACACCGAAGTAAGTGTAACGAAGCACTTCTTTCTCTTTAATCTTATAACCTTTGTCACTTGCAAACTGGCTCAAGAGTTTGTCCAAGTCTTCTTTTTCAACATTTTGTCCTGAAACTCCAAAATCATGAGGATTTAGAACTTTTTTAAAGCTTTCTGCGGAATTGAAAATGCTTGTCGCTGCTGACATGGTTACCAAAACCATTGTTGACAAGATAGCGATTGTTGCTAGTCCAACCGCATTTTTCTTCATACGGAAAATCAAGTTGGACACTGAGATAAGATTATTTGGTTGGTAATAGTACTTCTTGTTTTTCTTTAAGATTTGAAGGAAAACGGTAATTCCTGCATTAAACAAGAGATAGGTCCCAAAGATAACCAGCAAAACAGCTATGAAGAAGGTTGCTAAGGCTGTAAGAGGATCTTTTACAGTAAGGGCAAGATAGTAGCCAATCCCTAAACTTATGGAACCAAGAATAGTTTGTAGAGGTAGGAAACGACCTTTTTTCTCACCACTAGCTTTTTCACGAGAAAGCTGGAGTGCATTCATACGGGCGATTCGAAGGGCATTCAGGAACATGAGGCCTAGGAAAATCAATCCAAAGACAACAAGTACTGCAATGACAACTTTCATCTGGAAGGTAGCGACTAGTTCTACCTTTAATTTCATCAGTTTGAGCAAGAAGGCGAAAATCAACTTGTCAAACAAGGCTCCAATACCGATACCTGCTCCAACAGTTAGAATTCCAAAAAGCACCAACTCCTTAAAGGTCATACTGATCAGATGTCGCTTCTCCAAGCCCAACATGCCATAAATTCCCAGTTCCTTGGAACGGTTCTTCATAACAAAACTATTGGCATAGAGGACGATAATGGCTGACGCAAGGGTGACGACAAACATACCAAATCCTAGAGTAGCTTGAATCGTTTCACCTCCACGGATTTCCGCAATCTTGGGATTAAAGGTTAAGGAATAAAAGAGATAGGTGACGGTGACTGCCAAGAGAACAGCCAGCGCAAAAGGATAATAGAGTTTGCGGTTTTTAATCAAGTTCGATACCGCTAACTTATTGGTTAATCGAAACATACTAATTCACCTCGCTTGCCATGACAGTCAAGGTATCAGAGATTTCTTGGAACATCTGACGCTCTGTCTTCTCTCCACGGTAGATTTGGTTGTAAAGAATGCCGTCTTTGATAAAGAGTACACGTTTAGCTCTGCTAGCTGCTGCTGTGGAGTGGGTTACCATGAGAATAGTTTGGCCGCGCTCATTGATTTCATCAAAAACATCAAGTAAGGCTGCAGATGACTTGGAATCAAGGGCTCCTGTTGGCTCATCCGCAAGGAGAATTTCAGGTTCTGTGATGATGGCGCGTGCTACTGCTACACGCTGTTTCTGACCACCAGAAATCTCGTAAGGGTACTTCTCTTGCAATTGATTGATACCTAGATTCTCAGCAGTCACCACCAATTTTTTCATCATCTCCGTAATGGGTCTTCTTGACAAGACAAGGGGAAGCAAGATATTGTCCTTAACAGATAGGGTATCTAACAAGTTAAAGTCTTGGAAGACGAAGCCCAGCTTTTCACGACGGAAGCTAGAAGCCTGTGAATTTTTAATGGTTGCGGTGTCAGTTCCGTTCAGGTAAACTTGTCCACGAGTTGGTTTATCCAGCATAGCTAGGATATTGAGAAGAGTTGATTTACCAGAACCAGACTCACCCATGATGGCAACGTAGTCACCCTTTTCCACGGTAAAGTGAATATCCTTGAGGGCCTCTACTTGGTTGCCCTGAAAACGAGTTTTATAAATTTTTTGAACGTGCTTTACATCTAAAAGTGTCATGAGAATCTCCTTTCTTAATATCCCATCAAATGAAATGTTGCTTGCATCATAGCGCATCCCAGCTGAACGCGCTCGATATCTTTGTGGCTTGGTTTTCTTGTTTTCTTATGTAAGTTTTGTTTCATGATGTTACTCCTTTATTCTTTATGAGTCTAGTTTACATCAAAAAAAGACCGCTTGCCATAACCTAACCTTACAAAAAGGACTTTAATCTTACATTTTTGTAAGATTGGGGGAAATGTAGACATTTTATTAAAAATATTTTACCATAAAAAGAAAGTAAGAAGAAAACCCTTGCGGATACAAGGGTTCAAAAATTTTAAAATAGATTAGTCGAATTCATAGACTAACAGTAAAATAACTGTTTCTACCTCACCAAAACCAGCCTTCATTGTCGTCAATTGCTTGTGCTTCTTTGCGTTTTCGTGGGCCTGTTCCGTACATTTCTGCTTCGATTTCTTCTTTGGTTGGCATGATAGAAGCTAGGATGATATAGATAATCACACCAAGTCCAAAGTTTGCGACTGTAAAAATGGCAAACAAGAAACGAACAAGGTTAACATCAAAGTTCCATTTGTCTGCTAGACCTGCCAGAACTCCTGAAATCATGCGATTTCGTCTCATTTTATAAAATTTACTGTTCATGGTATTACCTCTTTCTACTAGGTTAGACTTAGTATATCATGGGTAGGCTCGGCTTTCATCAGTCCTCAGGCTGATTTATCAGTAGCAATTTACCTCGACAAAGTCCACAGCGATAGCGTTTGGTATCAATCCTCCGCTTGCGCTGATAAGTTTGCTGGCAGGATTGGCAACGATAGAGCTTGATTGGCTTGGAGTTGCTATTGGGCAAGGTTGGCACAAAGCGTAACCCATCCACCGCTTTCAACAGTTCCTTAAAATCCCGATCTTTATGTTGATAGCCCTTCCCTTGAAAATAGAGGTGATAATGACATAGTTCATGTCGGACAATTTTCCTAAAAACGTCTAAACCAAGTTCCTGATAAACCTTAGGATTAAAATCCAAATGCCCATCTTTTGGGAAAAATCGCCCACCTGTCGAACGTAGACGCCTATTCCACTGGGCATGATGGATAAAAGGTCTGCCGAAGTCTTTTAGTGAAACCTGTTTAACGTAATCAGTCAGTTTCATTTGGAGATAGGAGCGACAGATTGACTTTTTCACGTTCAGTATCAATTTTCTTGACCCAAACGGTCACCAAATCACCAACGGATACCACTTGGCTAGGATGTTTGATAAATTTGCGACTCATATGGGAAATATGAATCAAGCCGTCCTCGTGAATCCCGATATCAACGAAGGCACCGAAGTCAACGACATTACGCACAACACCTTCTAGCTTCTGGCCTACCACTAGGTCTTTGATATCTAGGACATCTTGGCGAAGCACAGGTGCATCAAAAGAATCACGGAAATCTCGACCGGGTTTGAGAAGATCTGCAATGATATCTTTAAGGGTTTCTGGACCAAGGTCTAGCTCTTGCGCCATTTCCTTGACTGAAAGGGACTTGAGTTTGCCTTGGGCTTCTTCGTTTAGTTCTTTAATATCTAAACGTTTGAAGAGTTCCTTAACAGCACTGTAATTTTCTGGGTGAACTCCTGTATTATCAAGGATATTGCTACTTTCAGGGATACGGAGGAAACCAGCTGCCTGTTCAAAAGCCTTGGCACCCAGACGCGGAACCTTCTTAATTTGAGCTCGTGAAGTGATTTTTCCTTCTTCTTCACGGTATTTGACGATATTTTCAGAAATAGTTTTATTGAGTCCAGCTACGTGTGAAAGAAGAGCAGGACTGGCTGTATTGACATTGACACCGACTTGGTTTACCACTGTATCGACAACAAAGTCCAGACTCTCAGATAGTTTCTTCTGACTGACATCGTGCTGGTACTGACCGACACCGATTGACTTAGGATCGATTTTAACCAACTCTGCAAGAGGATCTTGCAAACGACGGGCGATAGAGATGGCTGAGCGTTTTTCAACAGTCAAGTCTGGAAACTCCTGACGGGCAAGTTCGCTGGCAGAATAGACCGAAGCACCACTTTCATTGACGATAACATAGCTGACTTCAGGAAAATCTTTAAGAACTTCCGCCACAAAGGCTTCACTTTCACGACTAGCAGTCCCGTTTCCGATGGCAATAATTTCTACACTGTATTGACCAATCAAGTCTGCCAAATCTTTCTTGGCTTCTTCGATTTGACGAGCAGAGGCTGGTTTGACAGGATAAATAACGTGAGTTGTCAGCATTTTCCCTGTTGCATCCACGACAGCTAGCTTGGCACCTGTACGAAAGGCAGGGTCAAATCCAAGAACCACGCGCCCTTTCAGCGGAGCAACCAAGAGAAGATTGCGCAGGTTGTCAGAAAAGAGTTGAATAGCTCCTTCTTCTGCTTTCTCAGTTAATTCTGTCCGAATACGACGCTCAATAGCAGGCAAAACTTTTTTCTTAACTGACTGTTGAACAACTTCATCAATATAGGCATTTTTCACCTTGAAACGAGCAGCAAAGAAAGCTAGAATGCGGTCTGTCGCATGTTCAAAACCGACTTTCAAGACACCTAGCTTCTCCCCACGATTGAGGGCTAAAGTACGATAGCCTTGCATATTTCCAACTGTCTCAGAAAAATCATAGTAAATCTGAAAAACCTGCTTTTCATCAAGACTTTCATCCTTGACTTGAGAAGTGAGTTTAGAGTGTCTCAGAACTTCCTGATAAGTCATGGAACGCAAGGTCACATCTTCCGATAAGGCTTCGACCAAGATATCAACTGCACCAGCCAAGGCCTCCTTACCAGTCGCAAATCCTTCACAGACAAACTTTTCAGCCTCTTTTTCTAAATCAGCTACATTCTGCAAAATCAGGCGAGCAAGTGGGAAGAGTCCAGCTTCACGGGCAATGGTTGCCTTGGTACGACGCTTTTCCTTATAAGGAAGATAGAGTTCTTCAACGTCTGCTAATTTTTCGGCAGCTAAGATAGCTTCTTCCAAATCCTTGGTCAACTTACCTTGTTCTTGAATCTTAGCTAAAACAGCTTCCTTACGGTCGTTGAGGTTTGTCAGACTTTTATCCAAGTCAATAATAGCCTTAATTGCCACCTCGTCCAGACTACCAGTCATGTCCTTGCGATAACGCGCGATAAAGGGAATAGTCGCCCCTTCAGCTGTCAAACTTAGAACAGTATCGATTTGCTTTAACGTCACTCCCAAATCCTGAGAGATTTTTTCATATTTTTTATCCATGAATCTATTATACCACAAGCTAAACGTTTCAAATTAGCTCTTACAATTTTAAAACATATGTTGGGAAATAAATTTACTTCATTTCAATATTCTATTCATTGAGAAGGTTTCAATTTAATTCTAATAGTTTACAAAAGGATCAGTGATTAATTGCACTGTTTTTATTTTTTACAAAACGCTTTATAAAGCTATTTGTTGAAGTTAGCGAATTAATTTTCAGAGCAAATAAAAAACCGCAAGCCTGAGCCTGCGGTGGGGATAATCTTTTTTGAAATTTTTAAACAAAAAAGGAGCATTTAAGCTCCCTCCTTTGAAATAACGGACACTTGGCTGGTCGGTGTACCCAGCATCTCAGATACCTTCTTCAAGGTGCGGCAGGAACCTTTCTGCCCTCAAATGTCTTTCGTTAATGTTATTCTAGCACTATCTACTTTTTTTGTCAAGCTTTCTCAATCTACCAGACTTAATACGACTTTGTAACTTGAAATCTTGTAAGCGATACATGGTCGGAACATAAAAGAAATCGCCACTTTTATGTAACTTGATGGCAACAAGAACATTATCATCAAATCTTTTAACATATTCAAAACTAGCATCTTTCTCTCGTGGATTGACTCCAACGAAATCTGGATTACTTAGTATAAGTTCCAGATTTTCGATATGATGAATCACATCATTATGATGCCGTTTCAACATATGACTTCTTAAACCTTCTTTGTTAACTTTGATATCACTAGCTTCAAGAACAATATTAAAAATTTCTTTTACTTCGTCAGTAACCTGACCGATATTTTTATGTTCCATCATTTCCTCCGTTATTCCAAAATTATTATATCACAATCATAGTGTATATTAGGATATATCACGCTCTATTATTCGTTAGATACTCAATTTTAACTTTTCCCTTTTCCTCAAAATAATAGTATAATAGAGGTAGAATTTAGAATCGAGGTACACCTATGGCTGTAAAATTTACAAAACGAGACGACTTGGACAAGATGTTTGAAGAGTTTGCTAAACTCCCTGATTTGAAACAAGTCACTTTCCCTGATGACAAAGAGAAAAAAGCCAAAGCAGAAAAGAAAAACTAGATGACTGCTTTCCAACAACTCCCATCTAGTGTGCTTCAGACTGGGGCTATCTTTCTCTCTATAATCATTGAAGCCCTACCCTTCGTTCTGATAGGAAGTATTGTTTCAGGGCTGATTGAGGTTTATATCACACCTGAAAAGGTTTATCATTTTCTCCCTCGAAATCGTTGGGGGAGAATCTTTTTTGGCACCTTTGTCGGGATACTTTTTCCCTCTTGTGAATGTGGAATCGTCCCCATTATCAATCGTTTTCTGGAAAAGAAGGTTCCCAGTTACACGGCCGTTCCCTTTCTTGTGACAGCACCTGTCATCAATCCCATTGTTCTCTTTGCAACCTATTCTGCCTTTGGCAACTCCTTCCATGTCGCTCTGTTACGAGCTCTAGGTTCCGTTGTAGTAGCTGTGATACTTGGGATTTTTCTGGGATTTTTCTGGCAAGAACCGATTCAAAAAGAAAATCGTTTGGCCTGTCATGTGCATGATTTTTCTCACTTGAGTCCTGCAAAAAAATTTTTTCAGATCTTCGTGCAAGCCATTGATGAGTTTTTTGATACGGGGCGTTATTTAGTATTTGGCTGTCTCTTTGCCTCTGTTATACAGGTCTACGTTCCGACTCGGATTCTGACCTCTATAAGTGCAACCCCTCTTTTTGCTATCCTGCTCTTGATGCTTTTGGCCTTTCTTCTCTCTCTCTGCAGTGAGGCGGATGCCTTTATCGGTGCTTCTCTACTCTCGAGTTTTGGTTTAGCACCAGTTCTGGCCTTTCTCGTGATTGGTCCAATGCTGGATATCAAAAATATTCTCATGATGAAAAATTACTTGAAAGCACGATTTATCAGTCACTTCATAACAATTGTGACTCTTGTCGTCTTAGTGTATTCTCTCTTGATTGGAGTCATCCTATGATTCGATTTTTAGTTTTAGCTGGCTATTTTGAACTGACCATTTATCTCCATCTGTCGGGCAAATTAAACCAGTACATCAACATGCACTATTCCTATCTGGCCTATATTTCCATGGTGCTTTCCTTTATCTTGGCTATTGTTCAATTGTATATCTGGATGAAGCAAGTCAAAACCCACAGTCATTTGAACAGCCGATTGGCAAAGGTAACGAGTATTGCTCTTCTGGCCATTCCAATTGTAGTCGGCTTAACTTTTCCAACTGTTAGCTTGGATTCTCAGACCGTCTCTGCCAAAGGCTATCACTTCCCCTTATCAGAAGGCACGGATCAAGCCATTCAGACAAGTGAAGGAACGACAAGCCAATATTTGAAACCAGATACCAGTTCTTATTTTTCAAAATCAGCTTATGAAAAGGAAATGCGAACTGCGGCGGATAAATATTTGTCCCAAGATAGTATTCAGATCACTAATGAAAACTATATGGAAGTCATGGAGGCTATCTATGACTATCCAGATGAGTTTGAGGGTAAGACAGTCCAGTTCACAGGCTTTGTCTATAATGACCCCAGTCATGCCAATAGCCAATTTCTGTTCCGCTTCGGCATTATTCACTGTATAGCAGACTCCGGTGTGTATGGATTGCTGACCAAGGGAAATATCCGTCAGTATGAGAATAACACCTGGATAACAGCCAAAGGAAAACTGGTCAATCACTACCATAAAGAACTCAAACAAAACCTCCCAACCTTGGAAATCGACAGCTTTACCAAAGTCGATAAACCAGAGAATCCCTATGTGTATCGCGTGTTTTAAAAAAGTAGCCTGGAAAGGGCTACTTTTTCTATTTAGAAATAAGAATCTAAAGTATGGATAATTTTATATAAAACTCCGATTTCCTACTCAGCATCCTTCCAATTCCGAGCAATTTCTTCATCTTTCTGGAGTTGATCTACCAGTTCTTCAACAGAGTCAAATTTGACCATTTCACGAACACGGTCTAGCCAGTAGACAATAACTGTTTCACCGTAAATATCATCTGAAAAATCAAAAATATTGACTTCAAAACGTGGCTCTTCTCCATCGAAAGTAACATTTTTCCCGACACTCGCCATTCCACGATATCTTTTACGCTGCACTTCGATATCGACTACGTAAACACCATCTGCTGGCATATAGGTTCGATCTCTTAAAACTAAGTTTGCTGTTGGGTAACCGATAGTCCGTCCACGAGCATTGCCATGAACAACCATTCCACGTGACGGTAGAGGAGTGCCAAGTAAATGACCAGCTTCCCTGACATCTCCATCAAGAATAGCTTGACGAATACGAGTAGAACTAATTTTCCCCTTTTCATCCTCAACAGGAGGAACAATGATGATTTCTCCATCAAAATAGTCCTTCAAATCATCCGCAGTTTTCTTATCAGAACCAAACGTGTAATCAAATCCCGCTACAATAATCGCTGGTTTTAATGCTCTAACATAGGTATCAAAGAACTCTTGACCCGTTAAACTAGCAAATTTACTACTAAAGTCAAGTAAGAAAAGAGCCTCTACTCCATGCCATTTCATCTTATGTTCTCGTTCTTCATGGCTAACAATATGAAGCATTAATTCTGGCTTGTAAGGTTGCAAAGCAAGCTTAGGTGACTCTGTAAAGGTCATCACGACAACTGGTAGATATTCTTTCATCGAAGCCTTGCTAGCTACTTCAAAAAGCTTCTGATGTCCTTTATGAATACCGTCAAAATAGCCTAATACAAGAACTGTTTTATCCGGTACTGCGATGTCTTTTTCATTTTTTATAGGTACTGTTGTAATCATGAAACTATTATATCATAGAGAAAGCCTTTTCGCTAAAAGGAAAGCCCAAATGTCGTTTTTTGCCCCTGAACTGACCTTAAAAAATTATTCAAGATGTTAGTTTTAAAAAATAGCATCCCCTAAGAGATGCTATCGTTTGGTAACTAGTCTACTGTTTCTTCCAAATCTTTTAACTTGACCGAAACAATTTTTGACACACCTGATTCTTGCATGGTCACTCCATAGATAGAATCAGCCGCTACCATGGTTCCCTTACGGTGTGTCACAACGATAAACTGGCTGTCCTTGTCAAAACGGTTGAGGTAATCTCCAAAGCGTTTAACATTGGCTTCGTCCAGCGCAGCCTCTACCTCATCCAAGATAACAAACGGGATAGTCTTAACTCGGATAATGGAGAAGAGCAAGGCAAGAGCCGATAGGGCTTTTTCCCCTCCACTCATGAGATTAAGAGACTGGATTTTCTTGCCTGGTGGTTGAACAGAAATCTCAACACCAGCTGTCAGCAGGTCTCCCTCAGTCAAAATCAGGTCTGCTTGACCTCCACCAAACATCTGCTTGAAGGTCACTTTAAAGGACTCACGAATAGCTTCAAAGGTGGATTTAAAGCGTTCCTTGACCTCATCATTCATCTCTGTGATGGTCTCAAGGAGCAAGTTTTTCGCTGACAAAATATCATCACGTTGGCTATTCAAGAAATCCAAACGATTGTAAACCTCTTCGTACTGGTCAATAGCTTCCAAGTTGACAGGACCCAGTGAGCGAATAGCCTTCTCTAAATCCTGCACCTCTTGCTCTGCCAGATTGAGGTTTTCCAATTCATGTGCCTTTTCTAGTGCTTCAGTATAGCTAATCTGATACTGGTCTGTTAATTGACTTTGTAGATGGCGCAAGCGCTCGCTGACCTTTTCTTTCTTGGCTTCAGCACGAGTTTGCTTGCGAATCCACTCTTCATTCTGCTGGCGAGCCTGATCCAAATGACTGGCAATATCATCCAGCTGACCTTCTATATCATCCAACTCAAACTGCTTGCGAATCAAACCTTGTTGGAGATTTGTTTTCTGAGTTTTGGATTCTTCTACCTGTTGACTGAGCAAATCTGTATCAACTTTCTCAAGATTGTCAACCTTTTCTTGAAGAAGACGCTGGATTTCCTCTTGTTCTATATCTAAATTGTCCAATTCTTTGCCTAAACGCTCAATATCAGCTACTTCATAACGTTTTTGCCCTTGCAGTTCTGTCTTAAGCAAGCGAGCTTGCGCTACCTGTTCTTGCAAGTTCTGATAACGTTCTTGGATGGCATTTTTGTTAGACTTAATCTCTTCAATCTCAGCTTCCAGATTTTGCTTGTCACTGGAAATAGTAGCAAGGCGCTCTTGGCATTTTTCCTTATCTGCTTGCCAATCTCCCTCAGTAAGACGATTTAATTCCTCTTCTTGGAGTTTCCAAAGAGTTTCTAGCTCTTCAACTTGCTGACTAGTTTGCTGATAAGCGAGGGACAAACCTTGCTCCTGAATACGAGCCTGCTCTCCTTGAGATTTGATAGCTTCTAAACTTTCTGTCAATCTAGCCATCTCATCTTGCAAGGTCTTCAAAGTCGCCTCTTCTGAACGAAGACTTGCTTCTTCTTCAGCAATTTCTTTTTGTAATTGCTCCAGTTCTGGCTTGATAAAAATGCTGTTATTCTGGCGATTGGCACCACCTGCATAAGAACCACCTGTGCGCAACTCTGTTCCATCCAATGTCACCATACGAACCTGATAACGAACCTGGCGAGCTGCTGCACGCGCATGTTCCACACTATCAAAAATAGCTGTCGTTGCTAGCAAGTTTTTGAAAATGGCTTCTAGTCTCTTATCAAACGACACCAACTCATCTGCCATGCCAAGGAAGCCTGGACTTGCTGCGATAGCATCTTGATTCTGACTAGAAATCGTACGAGCCTTGATAGTCGTCAAAGGAAGGAAGGTTGCACGACCGGCTCTGTTTCGTTTAAGGAAATCAATCGCCTTGGTTGCCGCGTTTTCATCTTCTACGATGATATGCTGACTACTGGCTCCAAGTGCAATCTCCAGAGCAGTTTGATAATGCACATCAAAGATCAGGTGCTCACTGACTGCCCCAATTATTCCACCAAGACGGTCTTTTTCTTGGAGGACACTCTTGACACCTGCATAAAAGTTACTATGATTTCTAAGGATATTTTCCAAACTTTGGGCTCTGGCCTGTTTGTTTTTGAGATTATCCAGACGATCAAAGAGTTGACTTTGTTGAGCTTGATAGGAAGTTTTCTGCTCCTCTTGCTCCTTGGCACAGATTTGATAGTCGGCCAATAATTTCTGAACCTGCTCCTTGGCAGTTTCAAGCTCATTCCTTTGCTGACTTGCCTTTTCTTTAGCTGTAGCCAACTGTTCTTTCAGCTTTTCTAGTTGATCTGCTTGTTTTTGAGAAAGCTGACGACTATTTTCCAGCTCATTCTCAATACGAGTCAGTTGGTTTGAGACATCCGCTTCTTCCTGTAAAAGCGCCACAAAGCGTTCACGCAAGAGCTCAATCATCTGATCAGGATCATCTGAAAAAGCCAGTAATTCAGCTTCTAAACGATTGAGTTTTTGATTATTTTTGATTAGATTTTCCTCTAAGAGGGCTAAAGAGCTTTCCTTATCAGATTTTTCTTTGCTGAGTGAATTTCTCTTATCCTCCAAAGCAGCCAAACGAGCTTGTGCTTCCTGTTGATTCAGGGCTACTTGCTCAGATTCCAGTTTCGATAGGGCTAATTTTCTCTCTAAATCACTAATCAGACTGGTCAAATCCATCAAACTGCCTTGGTCTTTGGACATTTCAGCCTGTAAATCTTGGCGTTGCTTTTTAAGAGCTTGATTTTCTTCTTCTAATTTTTCACGCTTTTGGTAGTAGCTCGTCAAGAGTTCCTGAACCTGAGTCAACTCTTCTTCTGTCGAGTCTAGTTCAGCCTTATTTTCCTTGATTTGAGCAACCAGCACATCTAAATAAATAGCCTTGCGTTGACCTTCCAAGTCTAAAAACTTACGGGCATTCTCAGCTTGCTTCTCAAGAGGTTTGATTTGATTATCCAACTCGTAGATAATGTCTTCAAGACGATCCAGATTATCCTGAGTTTGTTGCAATTTGCTCTCAGTCTCTTTTCTACGAGTCTTGTATTTCAAAACTCCAGCAGCTTCTTCAAAAATAGCTCGGCGTTCCTCAGGCTTGGAATTAAAAATCTCCTCAACCTTCCCTTGGGAAATGATGGAGAAGGAATCTCGTCCCAATCCAGTATCCAAGAAAAGGTCATGAATATCACGCAGACGGACTTTCTTGCCGTCAATCTTGTATTCGCTATCTCCGCTACGATAGATATGGCGTTCTACCCTGATTTCTTGACCTGCATCCTTGATAAATCCATCATGATTATCCAGAGTCACAACTACAGAAGCATAATTGAGCGGTTTGCGACTTTCAGTTCCAGCAAAAATGACGTCCGGCATCTTGCCCCCACGGAGACTCTTAACACTTGACTCCCCCAAAGCCCAACGCAGACTTTCTGTAATATTCGACTTTCCAGATCCATTGGGTCCAACAACTGCCGTCACACCTTGGTCAAAGACGACCTTGGTCTTATCAGCAAAAGACTTGAATCCCTGAATTTCGATTTCCTTTAAATACATGAATCCAGCCCTTTCTCAACGGCATTTTTGGCAGCTTCCTGCTCTGCTAGTTTCTTAGAACGACCTTGACCTTGACCAATGCTCTTACCTTCGACAAGAACTTCTACATCAAAGACCTTATCGTGGGCAGGACCCGTTTCAGAAATCACCTGATAACGAATAGCCACATCGCCATTGACCTGAAGTAACTCTTGGAGATGGGTTTTGTAGTCTGTAATCATCTCAAATTCGCCTGCTTCAACCTTAGGAATCATGACTTGATAGATAAATTCCTTGACCTTGGCCACATCCTTGTCCAAAAGAAGGGCACCAAGAAAGGCTTCAAAGGCATCACCAAGAATGGTATCACGATTGCGTCCACCAGACTTTTCTTCCCCTTTACCAAGTTTGATAAACTGATCAAACTGGCAATCACGCGCAAAACCAGCCAAACTTTCCTCGCGGACAATCATGGCACGGAGTTTAGACAAGTCACCCTCAGGCTTTTTAGGATATTTTTTATACAGATATTCTGAAATCAATAACTGTAGAACAGCGTCTCCTAAAAATTCCAAGCGTTCATTGTGTGAAATTTTTAAGAGGCGGTGCTCATTGGCATAACTCGTATGAGTAAAGGCAGTCTCCAGTAAATTTTTGTCTGCAAATTCGATTGCAAAATGGTTCTTTAGTACAGTTTGTAATTCTTTCATACCAACCTCTTTCTAACTGATAACAGTCCTTTTTATTATATCAAAAAAAGCCCCCTGAGTCACTCTAAAACGGGACTGGAAGAGATTTGGGTATTCTTTAGAATAATGTTTTCAGTTTTAGAGGCAAATTTGGGGAAAGATAAAGAAAAAAGCCCTATTAAAGGCTTTTTTAGGATGTTTACATCCACCCTGAGGGAATCGAACCCCCATCTCAAGAACCGGAATCTTACGTGATATCCATTACACTAAGGGTGGAAACTTGTTTTATTATAACAAAAATTTGCTCTAATAACAAGTTTTTTTCTAGACGGATAGCCCGTCTTAGTGGGAAGCATCCCCATTCCAAATAGAGTTTTTCACGATAACATAATCAACGTGTTTAAGGTCAGCAACTTGACGTCCACCTGCGTATGAAATAGCACTTTGAAGGTCTTGTTCCATCTCAGTTAAAGTGTCTTGTAGATGGCCTTTTGCAGGAAGCAAGATACGTTTGCCTTCCACATTTTTGTAAGCACCTTTTTGATATTGTGAGGCTGAACCGTAATATTCTTTGAACTGTTCACCATCGACTTCAATCGTTTTTCCTGGACTTTCGATGTGTCCTGCAAAGAGGGAACCAATCATGACCATGCTGGCACCGAAGCGGATAGACTTGGCAATATCACCGTGAGTACGAATTCCTCCATCAGCAATAATCGGTTTACGTGCAGCCTTAGCACACCAGCGAAGAGCAGCCAATTGCCAACCACCTGTACCAAAACCAGTCTTGACCTTGGTGATACAAACCTTACCAGGACCGATACCAACCTTAGTAGCATCCGCACCAGCATTTTCCAATTCACGCACAGCTTCTGGTGTTCCCACATTTCCAGCAATAACAAAAGTATCTGGCAATTCTTTCTTGATGTGTAGAATCATTGAAATCACGCTATCTGCATGACCATGAGCGATGTCAATCGTGATATATTCTGGAGCATCAGCCTTAAGCTGGCTAACGAAATCATACTCATAGTCCTTAACACCGACAGAGATAGAAGCAATAAGTCCTTGATCGTGCATTCGTTTAATAAAAGGAATGCGCCCCGCTTCATCAAAACGATGCATAATATAGAAGTAACCACCTTTAGCCAGTTGCTCTGCTACATTTTCATCTAAAATCGTCTGCATATTAGCTGGCACAACAGGTAGTTTAAAGGTGTGCTTTCCTAAAGTGACACTTGTATCCGCTTCTGCACGGCTTTTAATGACACATTTATTTGGAATCAATTGAATATCTTCGTAATCAAAAATTGGAAATTCATTTAACATATCGATGTCTCGTTTCTTTTGTAATGACCTACCTATGCTCTCGCATCACTACGCCTTTTCCGACGTTTCCTTAATTAATTATAAATCAAAGTACAGTTTTTGTCAAATAATTTTATAAATTAAAATATATTGTTCGGATTTTATTGTATAAATAACAAAAGAAAGAGGAGAGATTATTTTCTCTCCACTTCTTTAGTAATATTCCTTTTAAAACTTTCTTCGGAGTTTTCCAGCATTTCACAAAATTCACGATAAGATGAAGACTTCTGAGGAATTTGGATAGACCATTTCTTCAACAAAGCTCCATAACCTACTAGCTTTCCTATCTCATTATCAACAACCTTGTCCTTGCTCGGAAAAACAAGACCAGCCTTCTCAGCTTTTAAAATATAAGAATAGGAAATCAGCTGGAATAAGTCCTCACGGTTGATCCCTTTTTCAGTGAACTCTAGTTTTTTATATTTAGCATCTAGAACAATCTTTCGTTCTCTATCATAAAAATCTGGATATACTTTCCGTTTCCCAACAGAAAATACCGAAATACCACCTAATTTTTCTTTATTCCGTGGATGGATGAAATCTTTTGGCAACAAGGTATGAACATACTCTTCCCAAAGCCAGGCAACATCAAAAAGAATACCATGAATTTTTTGATCTTGATACCCTAAGCCGTGCTTTTCTTGGTTTAGGATCATCAGACAAAGTTCTTGTAACTTTCTGTACTCGTGAAAGTATGCATGACGTATAGGTTTAGATTGATTTCCCCAAATAATCTTAGCACGATCAGCTAGTTTATAAGAGGGCGTTACACGCACGATTTCAGCTACGGTTTCACGACTAGTTGAGAGATTATCTAGTACCCCTTGACCAATACTTTTCTGGTTCTTAATGTATTCAATAGTATGACGGACCAACTGCATGAGAGGATTATCATAGGTAAACTCTCTCGTTGTATAGGCAATATTTCCCGTGAAAGGAAGATTTTTCTTGAGATGACTTCCTACATCAATCACTCCCTTAACATGACTGTCGTTATGAGAAAATCGATGGTATTCCTTATAAAGACCTTTTCGAATAGCAGCTTGTAGATACTTGGGGAAGAGATACATCAAAAGTTGATAAAGCCTCTCTTCACGAGACAAAGCAACATCTAAACTAGTGAGATTGATATGAAGAACCTTGTGTAAGAGATAATGCAAAAAATGGTCATTACTCTCATCAGAAAAGCGAGAAGAAATCGTTAATCTTTCCTGATCACACCCCAAAAAACCAATCACATTTCCAGTCTTGATTTTCTGATTAATTGTTTCAAAGATTTTTTGGTCCTTTTCTAAGTCAGGAGAATTCTTCAAATCATTTGGAAAAATGAAAACACGTTCATCTTGGGATAGACTTTCCAAGGTTCTGTCTAAAAGAAGATTGCTTAGTTTAGGATATTCTTCAACAAATTCTTCTTTAACAATCTTGTGTTGATTATCAGTGATCCGCATCATCGTTTTCATCGCCTTCATGGTCATCAGCTACTGCCTGATCTTGTTGCTCATTCTTTGTCAGATCAAATGCCTGCTTCAATGTTTCAAGAATTTCAGCTTCTTCATAAGAACCACGTACATAATCTTCCAAAAGCGGTTTGAGATAATCAGACCAGAGTAATTCATAGTCAAAATCTACATCCTGCAAGTTAAGAAAATAACTTGGTCCGATATGATAATGACTGTTTAACTCCTGAACATTTTCGATAGCAGCATTTAAGTTTCTAAGACGAAGTTTTGCTTCTTCTGCATTATCTTTGAGTTCTTTATCTAGCATTCCTAACTGACTTTCAGCTGTTATTTCTACAAAACGGAAGCGACGACGCATTGCAAAATCAAAGGTGTCCACTGAGCGATCAATATCATTCATGGTTCCGATAATATAGACATTGTCAGGGATATAAAATTTCTCATCACTTTCATGTAAATTAGTATATTGTGTAGATACACTTCCCTTTTCACCACGATAGCCTTTATCAACTGAGAAAAAGAGTTCTCCAAAAATCTTAGAAATCTCACCACGGTTGATTTCATCGATGATGAATACAAAATTATCTTGACCTCCGGTTTTCTTAGCGGCTTTAGCTTTCTGACAAAACTTCTTAAAAATGCCATCTTGGAGCTTAAACTCAATAGCTCCATCACCATTTGATACCGGTCTCAACCCCTCTACAAAATCCGTATAGTCATAAGATGGGTGAAACTGAACAAAATCTATTTGATTAATTTCATCCTGTGACAGAGTATTGATATCATTAGTTCTACCATTAGACACAATATTTGCAGCAATTTGTTTAGAAAGATAGGTTTTACCAGTTCCTGGTGCACCCCGGAATACTACGTTTTTAGCAGAAAGTACGAGCTTTGAAAAAATACTTATATGACCATCTAAATGTAGTGTAGCTGAGTTAATTCCCATAGGTTTCTTTTTACCTTCTTTCTCTGTATAAACTAAAATAAATTTATCACCATCTTTACCAAATCTCTTCAAGCATTCATGTACAAACATGAGAGTTGAAAATACATTCCAACAGTAAAAAACAAAATTTTCACCATTATTACATTCATACTTTAAGTATTCTATACTATTTCTATTTCCTTTAAAATCATCAATACTAGAAAATAAGCCTTGAATCATATCACTAGTTGGATTATATTGGCAAATTGGAAATTTTTCCCTCTCTTCTTTTGACAGTTTGAGTAATTGCTTTTCATATATTTGACAAGATAAGCGAGGTAACACTTGATTAGATTTTTTTCTTTCAAATTTTTTTTGAATTCTTCGAATTATTTCTCCATTTGAACTTACAAAATATGCATCAAAAAATTCATATGTATCTCCCAAACTCAAATCTGTAATTGTAAAATTCCCATCCGTTGAATATATATTGTCTTTCGTTATTTGTAATTCATATTTTGTATTAGAATCATCCATATTCATTTCTCACTTTCTTAGGTTCAATTTTTAAAGATTATGTAACAATTATTTCACATAATATATCTTCTGGAATAAATATATAAAGGCTTTAACTAAAAGTACTAACTCACTGCACTGCACTGCAGTTGGTTTGATTATTATTACTATAGTCTAATTGATTATTTACAGTATCAATTATTTCTATGATTTTAATTTAAATAATTTTTCATTACAATATTTATCTATATGAAATGATGAACTTAGTGACGCACTCTATAATTCCACCCTATTTATTTAATTTCTTCTGTCATATCGTACTCTTTTATTCTATTATATCATCAACCTTTTGATTTTGTACAAATCAGTCAATATATTTATAGAGATAGAAATTTGTAAATTTTGTTTGTTTTAACATCTTAAAATACTTCCCTATATCATTTAAACTCTAAAAATTAGTCTTCCTGCCAAAAGATATAAGTAGTATTTTCCAAACGGATAATATGCTTAAAATCTAAGAAAGCTGACTCTTCATAATAATCAAGGAGATCAAAGAAAAAATAATCATACTCAATTTTCTTAGAACGTTTGTAAATGTACAAGCTATGAGGATGATTTTCTTTACCCCAAAAATTTATTTCTATATTCTGGATATCCTTCTCTTTATAATGTTTCTCTATAAATTGACTAACAGCTTCAACATATTCCATCACTTACCTCATCTAGTTTATATAGCGTTTATTCTTAAAAATCTAATATTTTAAATATTAAAATCATTACGTTTTGTTTCAATAACTCTCATTGCCGCTTTAACTGCATGAAATTCATCAATCAACTTTCCAAGAAGATGGTAATTTTGTCTAGTTAGTCTTCCGGACATTATTTTTTGGGAAATTTCTAGGAAACTATTTAAATGACTCTCTACACTTAACAACATTTCCTTAGCATCCTTTAAGTAATATTTTCTTGCTAAATTTTCAACTTCTTCCTTGAATGAGTCAACATTATATTCATGAATGGTAATCTTCTTTCCTTCCATAATAACATCATTTGCCTCATAACAAGTAATAAATTTTTGTTCGATTGTATTACATACAAAAATTACCCCATAATCCGAAACATATTTTTTCTCTTCTGGCCGTTGTTCGACCGTCGAATCATAAATAGTTAAGCTAGCAATTTGCCTTCCAACCCATTTAGAAAGAGAGTCTGCATTCACCTCAAACCGTTCCTGAGCTCTTTGTGCAAAATGATCCGTCCATGTATACTGGGGTGCATAAGAAAGTCCCATACTTTTCTCCTTTCATGGATTATCTCTTTAAAACTTCAAAAAGTAATTCAACTCCATCTGAATATACAACTACCTTGTCTCCTTTATTGAGACAACCATTGATAATTAACTCTGACAATGGTGTTTCAACTAATTTTGTAATACCTCTCCTAATTGGGCGAGCGCCGTTTTCAGGATCATATGTCTTTTTAGCAAGTAATTCGATTGCATCTTCGGAAAATTCCAGTTCATAACCACCATCCTTAATGATGTTTACTTCTTTTTCAAGTAATAATTTTGTAATTTGAAGAATTGATTCTTCCGTAAAAGGTTTAAAGGTTACAATTTCATCTATACGATTTAATAATTCTGGACGGAAAAAGTTTTGAACAGCTTCCATCGTCTGTTCTCGAATGGTTTGTTCAGATTGTTCTTGCGTTTCAATTCTTGAAAAACCAACCTTTTTATCTTTTTTAATGGCATTTAAACCTAGATTAGAGGTTAAGATAATAATCGTATCGGTAAAATCAACTTTTTGTCCCATAGCATCCGTTAGGATACCATCATCAAAAACTTGTAACATTAAATCATAGACTTTAGGGTGAGCTTTTTCAATCTCATCAAGAAGTACAACTGCTTTCGGATTTCTTTTAACCGAATTTGTCAAAACTCCTCCTATACCAAATCCCGCGTAACCTGGAGGGGCACCAATTAATTTTGAAACTTCATGCTCTAGTTGATATTCTGACATATCCAATCGAATAAGATCCTCTACTGAAACTGTTAGCTCTTCTGATAATATCTTTGCTGTTTCTGTTTTACCTACGCCACTAGTACCTAGGAACAAAAAGACTCCGATAGGACGTTTAGGATTTCTAAATCCTGTTTTTGAACGAATTACAGCTTCTGCGACCGAATTTGTAGCATCTGATTGGCCAATAACTTTTTCTGCTAAAGTATTTTTTAATTTGGAAAGACGAAGTAATTCTTGTCCCTCAGCTTCTTTTCCAACCTTCATGTCTTGTTCCTTAACTTCAACACCTGCTTTTTGTTCTACTGCTTTCTTTATGTCATCTTTTGAAATTTTAAGCTCATACTTACTAACAGTTAAGTTGTTGCGAGCTCCTAGAAATTCACCAAGTTTATTTTCAAGTCTTTCTCTTATTTCTTCTATAGCCTCCTCATTGTATTCAATAGCTTGTGCTTTTTCCAATTCTTCCTTCAACTCATTGACTTCATTTTGATAGTCTCTAATCAGAGTAACTTCTTGTTTGGCTTCAATCCGGACCAAAGCACCTGCATTATCAATGATTGTAAAGGCGGAGTCGGGCAGTTTTTCTCCTTTTAAATACTTCTTGGCAAGTCTCACCGCTAGTTCGATTGTGTCTTGTTCAAAATTTACATGATGAAAATTTTCATATGCAGGTGCTATTGTCTCAACAATTTTCACTGTATCTTCGATACTTGGTTCCTCTACAATTACTTTCTCAAAGCGACGTACAAAAGCAGTGTCACCTGAAACATATGTATTCCACTCTGACGGGGTGGTTGCTCCAATAATTCGAAAATCTCCCCGTGCCATTAAAGGCTTGAATAAATCTGTTAAATTTTTGGCTCTTCCTAACATATGAATTTCATCAATAAATAAGATAATATCTTTTTCCCGCTTCATTTCTTCTATGAATCTATTGATACCTTCACTTGTATAGGCATTCAGTGTTGCATGCAAATCATTTAAATTAAATTGAAGGATTTTCTTTCCCTTAAGAGATAAAACCTCATCTCTGGAGATACGCATAGCAATACCGTCTACAATAGCCGACTTACCAACGCCTCCATCTCCTAGTAGCACTACATTGTTTTTATCTCTACGTGTGAGGGCAATCTCCACTTTTCGAATCTCATCATCACGTCCGACAACCTCCATTAACTCTCCATTACGAGCCTTCAAAGTGATATCCGTAGCTATATCATTTAAAAGAGAGTAATCGGGATTTGATAATTTAGAGGAGATATGTGCTGCTCTTTTTTCTTTGCTGGCTCTATCTCTCTCCGCTTTTCCATCTGTTAGCACCCGGAATCTAAACCATGAATTTGTAAAAACATCTAGCAATCCATCTTCTGAGTAACTATTTCTACCACTTAACAAGTATTGTTTGTAAATTAAGTGATTTGCATTTGTTTCCTGCTCTTGGGAAATTCCAGATAGAATCCAGTAAGAATCAATGACACCATCAGGAGAATTTTGCAAGCGCATCTCTTCAGCAAAATCAAAGATAGATTTCATATATTCAGACATCGGAAATTCATCACATTCAGCAAAATAGTAGGAAGAAGGAACTTCCTTTATGATTTCTACAGGTGAAGAAGTAATTTGATTATGGATTATTCTTCTTTTAGAAAAAGCTTCTAATTCTTCGCTCTCAATATTGGTACGAGGTCTACTTCCAATCATTTTTCCATTAGCAAATTCCTTTAGCAATTTTCCTTTTGTCAAAGAATGATATCCTAAAGCATAGCCAAGCCCTGTATCACTCACCTCCAATAAGCAAAAAAGAATATCCTGACTCTCCACAACTTTATACTCTTTTTGAAGAATACGATCATGCAAAGCTTCTAGAGCAAGTTTTAATTGGCGACTAACTTTATATTTTACAGTATATTTTTTTGTCATATGATTTCCCCTTACAATAATCTTTTTAGTGTTTCCTTAGCATTTTCATCAAGACATAGTGATTCTGAATACTCACCCTTTACATGCCAAGCAATAAAATTTCCATCTGCTAAGTGTTTTAAATCTGCTAAAGATAGCGAAATCATTTCACCACCAAAATAATCATCATGAAACTCTTCTACTTCTTCTATATTTTTAAACCATTCTATTTGAAACTCAGATTTCATATAAAAGTTACCCATCTATTATTACCTTCTTTCCTTATCTGTATCTCTATTATAAACGAAGAGGTAGACAAAAAATGTCTACCTCTTCATTTTTTATAAATTTTTAATGTTTTTTCAAGAGATTCTTGTATTTCTTTAATCAACTCTGGAGGAGATAAAAGAGTTACTGCTTCACCTTGTCCTAGAATCCATCGTTTGAGACCTGGAGTGTTTTGACTTGTAATTTTTACTTTTATTTCATCATAATTCTCAGAAAGAATTTCATGCTCTGGAAACTGATCTAAAACAATTTCAGCATTTCCTTTATAGATTAAAGTGACATCAATTTTTCTTCCTTCAAAAGCATCTACTTTTTGATTTCGGACATCCCCATCTCTATACTTATACCCATATGAAATCTGTGGTTTTCTTATATGAGATTTACTAAAAGTCTCAATTCTATCAACACGAAACGTTGTATACTTTTCATGTTTCAAATGGTAAGCAACCAGATAAAAATAATGGGCATCATAATAGAGAGAAACAGGAAAAATGATGTGGCTTTTGACATCTTTCAACGGAGCTTTATATTTTATGTCGAGCGTTTGTTCCCTACGAATAGCTTCCGATAAAATCCAAATTGTGTCGATTCTGTCCTTATCATTAGTTAGTGACTTATAGTTTAAACACTCATTTTTAATAATAGCTTCTATCTCTTCTTTTTCTTCGCTTGAGAGTAAAGATAGAAGATCTTCGAGCAATGAATTTAGTTCGAATTTGTTTAGTGCATGATTCTCCAAAAGAATTTTTGAAATTACCAAAATATCCTTTTTATTAAAAGTTGTTTTACCAATCAAACGATAGGTATTATCTGAAGTATCGAATTTTATCTCTGTATTATGTATATGCTGATCTTGCAAAAAACTTTTCAAAGTACTTATATATCTTTGTGCAGTCCTATTATCAATCTCAAATTCTTTACTTAATTGAGCTTTTGATAGCCTCTGACCAGCTTGTAAACGGAGAAAGATTGTTAAAAGTCGTTCTTGTGGTTTCATATTAGACATTTAAGTCACTCCATTAGTCTTAATCTTCTTTCTCAGTTATCAAGTCAAAAATATCTCTAAAAGCTAATTCCTTTAGGAGTTCCAAAGCCTTAAAGTCACGAACTGAGATTACATTACCAGAGGTTATCCCACCACCCTGTTGGCTTGTTTGACAATAAAAGAAATGAGATTCAAGATCTTGCAAAAAATTGTCTTTAACTCCAACTTCTTCAAATATTTTATTAAATAATTTCTCCCAAGCTCTATCGTATTTACGAAACACAAATAATGGTTTCTGAGGGTTCTCATTTACTAAATATTTATAGATTCTTCTTAGGACAATATAAGCACCTAAACGAGATAGGTCTGAATTAAGAAGAATCTTCTCTCCAATATCATTGTTACCTAATTTTGGATCTTTACATGAGAAAGGATATATTTCTAAGTTACATATTTTTTCAGCTATTTTACGAGCTTTTTTACGTTCCTCAGTATTTTCAGCGCCTGGTTCATCATTTAACTCTCTCATGTTTTTTCCATCTATTCCCAATAATTGGGCGTAGTATTGTGCTATATAATAATATTTTTCAGACAGAACCGGTTTTTTACTATTGCTATTTTTTTTTAGTATGTACTCTTCTTTAAAAAACTCCTCTTCTTCGGCAAACAAACTATCTAATTCACTCGACAAGTTACTTTGGTCGCTATAAATTATATTAGTAATTTCTTCATCTTCAATTTTGTCCAATTTATATCGTTCTTTTATGATATCTTTTGTATCAGGCATATCATCTCTTGAGTAATCTTTTAATATACTTTGTATCTTCTCAACTGATTTTTTACTACTACTATCTTCATTTAATAACTTATAGGTTTTTCCAAAATATTCTACTAAGTCTATACTCTCTAACCCTTTGTCAATGTCACTATCTTCATATTCTCCTAGGTATCCCCTAGGATTCTCCATGCAGTGGAAGATAACAGCGTTGTCAATATCTCCATGAAAATGGGTTGGAATTTGATAACGCATATTTACATGTTTATTTTTATCCGTAACTTCCTCTTTAATTTGAGGTTTTTGATTCGACTTTTCCCATGGTTTTTTCCACTGTTCATCTTTTTCCAAAATATCTAACCAAGAAAAATCATTATTAGAATCAGGATTATTAATACTATTTACAAATTCTTTAATTAAACTAGAGTCTTCATCTTCTTTTTTGTGCCAAGGGCTAAATAATCTTAAAAATTCATCTTTAGATTTATCTTTATCTTTTAATACTTTGTATAAAATTTCTTTAGGTTTACCTTTATCTAATAATGCCTGAATAAAAACTTCTTCTATAACATCTTTTAATTTTGTTCTTTTTTCTTCATTTAGTTCTTCTTTATCTCTACCTTGTATAGAATCTAAGGCATCTTGTAACGATTTTTTTAATAATTCTAAAAGTTCCTTTTTCGACATGGATCTATCCTCAATATTATTATTTTTATGTTAATTTCATCAACAATATCATTTTACCACATTATATAGACAATTAATGTCTATATATAAAATTTTATCAACTTAAATAGTATTTTCCAACTGATGTACGATTAGTTAACTAAAATATTAAATCAATATTTTTGTAAAACAATCAAATTCTTACACACTGTTTTCTAACAAGTAGTATCTTATGTGCCAGTTAGAAAAATTAATACTCTTTCCAAAATACATAGGAACTGTTCTCTAAGTTAACAATCTGTTTAAAAGGTGTAGAATCATCCACTACATAAGAATCAATAGTATCAAAATTAAAGAAATCACAATCAAAGTCTTCAGATTGTTTCTGAATTTCTAAAAAATATCGAGAATATTTTTCAGAATCTCTTATTCCTATTTCTATACTTTCAATACGGTCGAGATCTTCTTTTTGATAGTAATTTTCTATAAATTGATTCGCAGCTTTAATAAATTCCATGATTGACCTCATCTAGTTTATAAATCACATCTTTTCTTTCGATAATGATCTTACAATCTAGTTTCTCTTTTGTAATCTTGTCCAACAATTTCTTATTTGGATTTATTGCTGTAGGAAAGCCTACAGATTGAAGCATTGTAAAATCACCAGTTGTATCTCCATAAGCGTAGGATTTTTCGAAATCAATAAACAATTTTTTTAAGACTTGTAATTTTGAAGCTGAATCCCACATAGGAATCACTTCTCCAGTATACTTACTATCAAGTTGAAGATAATTTGTTGCATACCAGAGATCTGCGCCCAATTTTTCGGCCATTTTTGAGACTAAGAAATCAGGAGAACCTGAAATAAATATGATTTGGTGCCCCTGTTCCTTATGCCATTTGATCCGATCACGAGTGTATCGATAAAGTTTTTTACTTTCTTTTTCAATAACTTTTTTAGCGACAAAATCAATATCAAGTACATCTTTATCTGCAATATATTTTGTATAAAGTGTTGCAGCAATATAGAGATAGTCATCATAGTCTAGTTCTCTATTTTCCCAAGCATTTTTGTGAAATTTAATTTCAGCATTGACACTATTTGGAAATACATCATAGGAAACACACTTTTCCATATGCTTTAAAAGTAAGGAGTCTCTAAAAATTGTTCCGTCAATATCAAATATAGCTGCTATTGGTTTATTCATATGTTTCCTTTCTAGTTTCCAAAATAATGACTAATTAAAATTATTAAATCAAACTTTAACTACTTCTACTTCGTCTTTCCCAAATAGAATTAGATATTTATCTATTTTACTTATCTCATAGGCTTTTGTTAATCCTTCTTCATACAATGAAAGTTGTCCTCTATATCGTTCAACTAATTCGGATGAATCTTCATATCTGTCAGTTTTGTAATCAAAAAGAATAATATGATCTTCAAAAAGTAAATATCCATCTAAAATTCCTCTGACTACAAAATTTTCATTACTTCTTTCATCCACTTTTAACATTGAAAAAGGTTGTTCACGGTGAAGTTTATCTTTATTACTTAATATCTCCTTACCTAGATCTGTTTCAAAAAAGGAAAGTATCTTTTGTAAATTTATCTTATCTTTAACAGATTGATGGATTTGAACCAAATCAAGAGACTCTTTTAAACTATCGATAGTTGGTTCCTGTGATAAGTCAAGCCGCTGCATAAGTTCATGTGTTGCACTACCAATTTCAGCACCAGTAATTACATGTTCAGAAGAAAAATCTGGAAGCTCAAAAATACTAGATAATCCTTTCTTCGTTTGAAGTTTAGAAACTTCTTCACTATTTTTAAGTTGATTATTAAGATTTTTTAGCTGACTTGGAGTTTGAACTCTTGGAAGGTTGATTGCTGCCTGATGTTTTATGTTAAATTCATCAGCTTCTTTCAGCATTTCAAGAGCTTCTCTGATCATTTCGGATTGACGATTATGAGCTTGAGAATCCTCTTTCTTATTAGTTAGAGTATCTAATAAGGTTGTCGTTTTTCTATTGAGCTCATCTAGTTTTATAGTATGATAATCCAAACTGTCTTTCACATCTGAAAAAGCTCTACAAATTCCCAAAATCCAATCTAGAAAGTTTTCAGATTCCAGTCTAACTTCACTACTTAAAAGTCCATTTCTAATAGCAGGAGCTTCTTTCTCTTTTGAAAGATTCTTCGAACCGATCATATACACTTTTTTTACTGCTCTAGTCATAGCGACATATAGGAGTCTCATCTGCTCTGAGTAAGTAGCTACTTTTGCTTCTTCTACATTTTGACTGTAAGTTAAACTTGGTATGGATAGTTTGATAGTATTAGACATCATTGCTTGCTCAAAAGAACTAGTTTTAATATCTGCTATATAATTAAATCCCAATCCTCGATTTCTATTTAGTGTAATAGAATCTGTAGTGTCAGACTGGTTAAAATTTTTTTCAAGACCAACTATAAAGACATATGGAAATTCCAGACCTTTACTTTTATGGATTGTCATCAATTGAACAGCATTTTGAGGTGCATATGCTGGAACTTCATCCAAATCTTTCTTTAAGTTCAATATTTTATCAATGAGATTTATAAAATTGGATAAGCCTTTAAAATTATTCTTTTCAAATTGATCAGCTCTTATTGCTAAAGAATAAAGATTGGCTTGTCTAACAGCACCATTTGGCATTGCACCTACATAGTCATAATAAAAGCGGTCGTTATATATTTTCCAAATTAAATCATACAATGAGTGTGTCTTAGCATAAGAACGCCAACTTGCAAGGATTTCTAAAAATCTAGTCAACTTATCAAATAATTGTTCAGTAATAAGATCATTTTGAAAACCGCTTCTAGATTTAGCATTAAGTAGTTTTGTATATAAATTATCAATTCTGTTTTCACTCTTACTTTGAAGCGATAAACGAGCAAGTTCATCTTCATCAAAATTAAACATAGGAGACTTCATGAGTGCTACTAATGAATAATCTTGCAAAGGATTATGAAGAACACGTAAAGTTTCCAACATCACCTGAACCTCTAGTGATTTCAAATAAATTTGTTCTCCACTATCCGATGCCGTTGCTATACCAAAATCACTCAGAGTCTGAATAATTTGAGAATTATACGTTCTAGTTGATACTAAAATAGCGATCGGTTTATCTCTTAAAAGATCTATTTCTGATTGAAGATATTTAATTTTTTTATTTAATTCTTCTTTCTCGGAATCAGTTACATCCGCTAGTTTTCCGTTTATTGTGTTTATTTCTAACTCATAATTTGCAATTTGATCTTCAATTTCTCCTTGAAGAGTCTTGATTTTCAGTGCTAACAACCTGTATTTATTAGGATTGGTAGTCGCTTCATCTGCAATCTGATCTTCGCTAGTATCTGAATCTTCTATTTGAACTTTATCGTCTGATTCATCATACAAAATAAGTTCTGCCTTGTTTTCAGGGTTAGGACTTATTATAGAATTAGCATAGACAAGTTTGTGCATGTCATCATAACTAATTTCTCCAACTTCTTTGTCCATGAGACGTTCAAAAACAGCATTGGTTGCTGACAGCACTTCTGAACTACTACGGAAGTTCTCTTTAAGTAAAATCAGTTTACCTTCTTGAGAATTTTGTGAATAAAGGTGGAATTTGTCATTGAAAATCTGAGGATCTGCCTGACGGAAACGGTAGATAGATTGCTTAATATCCCCTACCATAAAGCGATTATGGCCATTTGATAAGAGTTCAATCATTCTCTCTTGAATATGATTGGTATCTTGATACTCATCGACCATAACTTCATGGAATCGCTCCTGATAATCCTTACGAACTTGAGGAAATTTTTCTAAAATTTCAATGGTGTAATGACTGATATCCGCAAACTCATAGGCGTTTTCCTGGCGTTTGCGTTGACGATAAGCCTCCACAAAATCACTCATGAAAGATTGGAAAGGTTTAGCTAGTGCCCAAGTTTCTTCGTGATAACGTTCTTGAAAGTCGAGTATCGTTGCCTGATTTGATAGTTGTTCTAGTTTAGCAAACTGAGTCTTTCTCTCTTCGTTATAGGCATCAGCAAGTGGCTTTAATTCGGGCTTTTGAGCGCCATTACGAAGAGCGTGACCGTTGCTTTGTTTTGATATATCTATTACGCGCTGCAGGACTCTTTTATAGTCTTCCTGCGTAGACTCATGATTTAAAAATGAAATCTCATTCAAAACCTTGGCAATATTATCTAAATAGGCAGGCTTTGTTTTTTTCTTAGGATCATTATCCTGATGATAACGCAAAAAGCTTTCCAGATCCCAGAGCGCCGGCTTGATTTTCTCAGTTAGTTTTTCTTTTTCACTAATAAAATCAGCTTGTTCAAATCCTTTAAGAAAATTCTCCTTAAGCCATTTTTGAGGATTACTTGTAGATTGCAAAAAGGCATAAATTTTATAGACTTGATTTTTAAAATTTGATTCATCTTTCCGGTTACCAGCAAAATTTATGACTAATTTGTAAAAATCTTTCGTTTGTTGATTCTTATAGTATTTGTCAAAAACATCATGAAAAACTTCGTTTTTCAAGAGTAACTGGTCTCTATCATTCTCTAAAATACGAAAATTCGGAGCAATGTCAATAAGATACCCATGTTCCAATAAAAATTTCTGTGTAAATGAATCCATGGTACCGATGGCAGCATTTGGCAAATCAGCTAATTGTCGAGCCAAATGTTGTTTGAGATGCAAATCTGTCGTTTCTTGAAGTTTTTGGCTAATATTTTTTTCTAGTCGTTCTTTCAATTCATTTGCAGCTTTGACAGTAAAGGTTGAAATAAATAGTTGACTAATGTCAATACCTCTAGATAATTGATCAAGAATCCGCTCCGTCATAACAAAAGTTTTTCCTGAACCTGCTGATGCAGATACAAGTATATTTTGACCAGAAGTATAAATAGCCTCAATTTGTTCTTTTGACTTTTTGATACTATCATCAGATTCAGCTTCTTGTTGTTGAAGTTTTTCGATCTCTGCTTCTGTTAAAAATGGAATTACTTTCATTTTTTCAACTCCTCTCTCATTTGGTTAAACCAGGCATTTTTGAGTTTTTCGTTCTTTAGTTTCGTGCCTAAAGCTGGATCTAATTTTTTAAGAAAACGGGCTTGACCTAGATGATAATTAGCTTCAAAGCCAGTGATGGCTTGGTGTTGTTGAACAATTGAATCAATACTCTTACCGTCTTTTGTGTAGGGATTAATAGAAAATTCACCTTGTAGAATTTTTTCAGCTGCTTTTTTATAAAGATAATCATTGTAGTCTATTAATATTTGCAGTTCCTCTTCCGTCAGATGATAAGCTTTGTTTTCCTTATAAAAATCCCCCAATTGACTAAACTGTTTCTCTAAGAAGAGTCCCTGATACTGCAATTGATTTTGAGTCTGGGTTGCTGCTTTTGATAAATCAATACCAGCTTTTAATTTTATAATAGGAAGAGTTAAAGACAAATACATAGCTCCAAATAAATTCTGACCAGTTAACTTTTTGAGAGCTGAAAGATAAGTTGGTAATTGAGAATTTAGACCATTAAAAAACTTATCATATTTAAAAACATTGTCCTTACCAGTCTTATAGTCAACAACTCCAAGTAATTCCGTATTTTTTATTCTGTCAACCCTATCAATTCGACCATTTATTAAAACTTGATATCTATCATTCAATTGAGTGCAAGTATTTGTTATTTTCTCGAATTTCTCTTCTACATTTATTGTTTCTATTGATAGATTATTAGTAAAGAGAGGTGCTAAATCACGACAGATCCCAATCAAAAATTTTTGAATCAATTCTGATTCAGAGGTTTCTTTGTAAAGATCAATATATTCCGGTTCATTGATTACCTCTTTTATTGCTTGTTCCAATCGTGTATCAAAATCAATCTTTTCTGATGCTTGCTCCAAAGTTTTTTCAAATATACGATGTAAAAAATTACCATGAGTTGAAGCATTAGAGCGTAATAGAAGTTCCTCCTGTAAATTTAAGACACGTTTGAGATAGTATGTATATTCATTACAATAGAAGTCTTTTAATGCAGAGGTAGATAATTTAAGTGGTTTATCTTTAGGATAAAGGGCATCTAATGTTTCTTTAGATAATTTTTGAGTTATTAAAGCAGGATTCTCAAGATCTTTTTCTTTCAATTTTTTTGACACAACACGGCTTAAGACCTTGATAAATGTCAAATCTTGATCAAAATCTTCAAAATCATCACGCTGATAATAAGCAACTAAACTTGATAAGACACTATGATAAGATCCAATATCATCAATTGTAATTGTCTTATTGTCTATACTTTTATTTTCTATCTTAAAACCAAAATTTTCTAGTTCTCTAAGATAGGTTGAACCTTTACTTTCCGATTCATTTAATTGATTTGGATAAGATAAAATTAACTGCTTACGAGCAGAATTGATGAGAGATAACATCGTATAACGATTTTTCTTCAGGTTTTCATTGCTTGCAATAAATATATTAGAATTATCTCCTGTTGCTTGGTTCAATGTAGAACGTTCAACATCACTTAGTAAGCTGGTATTCTGAGCTATTTTAGGGAAATGGTCTTGAGTCAAACCGATAGCATAAACATGATCCGATGCCTGTGGAGTAATTAATTCATAACTTTGGACTAAAACCGTATCAACTGTAGCTGGGACTGTACGGTAATAAGATAAAGACATTGCAGAATAAACTAAGTCAAGAAAATCTTCTAAAGATACAATCGAATCTGAAAATACTATTGAGAACTGTTCTAACACATGACAAAAAGATTTCCATACTTCAATTTGTTTTTCTTGGTCTTTTATTTCCAAAGTATTTGTTAAATTTTGGAATTGTTGGGGGAACGAAATGTTTTTGAGAAAGCTATTCCATTCTTCTAAAATATCTTTTGATTTTTGCTGATCAATTGATAAAAAAACTGATAAATTAGTTATGATTTTTAAACGGATTTTATTGAGTTTCTTTAAATTGAATTTATTTTTATAATTCTTTGTAAAAGATTTTTCAATTTTATCCAGTCCGCTTATCCCAATATATTTTATATATTGTTCAAATAAATCAATATCATACCCTAAAAGATCAGTATACAATCCAGTTTTTAATAGATTTATCAAATCTGATTGGCGGTAATTGTAACGTTTTAGAAGTAAGATACTTTCAATAAACTGTGTCATGGGATGATGCGACATTGATTCTTTTTTAGAAATATAGAATGGAATCTGATATTGATCAAAAATAGTTTTGAGAGATAAATCATACGAAGCAACATCACCTAACAAAATTCGAAAGTTTTTATATGTCAATTGAGAATTAGAATGTAATTTTTGACGAATACTACGAGCTACTAACTCAATTTCTTCTTTTTGAGTCAAACATGACCAAATCTGTAAATTCTCCTTATCAACATCCTCAATATTCTTATCGTACATCATAGAAAAATCATAAGAACTTTCTAGGAAACGAGAAGTTTTTCCGAATGTATCTACTATTTCGTGTTTACTAGAATAATTTTGGACAGGACTTTGATATTTATTTGCTAAACGAAGTAAAAACTCAGCACTTGCTTGATATAAATTACCATCTAAGAACACACTTTTAAAAGATTTTTGACTCGCATAACATCCAATAATGATTTCAACACCATTATTATGTAAAAGATCAATTAAATACTCTTCCTCGGCAGAGAAACGTGTATAACCATCTACAATTAAGGCAATTTTTGAAAAATTACAAACTACCTGTTTATTGATTATGGAAGAAATTAAAATTGATAACGGGCTATTATGTTCTAAATTAGATTCCTTAATATAAGCTGTAACTTTTTCAAAAATCAGAATTAAATCATTGTATTTATCAGTATCAGCAATTTTCTTTAAGTCTAAGTATGTCATGTTTGCAGCCGACAAATCAATATAAAGATTTATCAACTGTTGGATAAACTGTTTATCTTGTTTAATTCCACCGTATACTTTTAATTGGTTAGAATCAATCTCAGAGAGGCATTTATAAAAGATCATTCCTAGCCCAATATCATCAATTGTAAGATTTTGGGAGGAATTATTTAAGATTAAATAACGAGAAAGTTGACTGAAACGGGTTACTGTAATATCAAAAGAAGATTGCTCCGATAAGCACTCTAATACCTCTTGTTCTTTTTCAAAAGAGAGCGAATTGGGAGAAATATAGAAGACTTTTCTACCAGTAGCTACAAGAGATTCTGCTTCTTTTGTCAAGACTTTTGTTAAAGAGGTTCGTATATCTGTGTAAAGTAATTTCATTTGGTTACCTCATTGGAAATTTAAAACTAATTTATTTATTGTAAAACAAAGATTTATAGATAACTTTGTAGTTATTTAAAATTTCTTCGTTTTTCGAAAATAAGTCTTTGTTATCTTTAAAAATTTTATAAAATTCTTTAAAATACCATCCTTGTTTTTTCGGATCCTTAGAATTAAACCGGTCCCATAATAAATCACCAATAATTAAATAATCTTGGTAAATTTCCATTAAATTGGCCAATTTATCAGAAAAAGTTACAAGTAGGACTTTTCTTAGTGACTCATCTTCTGCTACTTCTCGAAATTTTTCTAATTGAAGTTCTTTACGAGTTTGCCAATCTTTAATAGACTTATCTTCAGATTCTAATGACATGTAGGAATAAATTTCATCATTAAATTCTCGTTTAATATCTTCTAGACTGACAACGGTATCTTCAACAGTATCATGTAACCATCCGGTAGCTATAATATCAGGATCTTCTGTCAGTGTTTCTAAGATATTATTGACTAAATATAAGTGAAACGAATAAGGTGTGATTTTCCCTTTTCTTGTTTGATATTTGTGTGCATTTAATGCAAATTCTTTGGCATTTGTCATAAACTTATTTTCCTTTCTAATCTTTGTTGGATTGTATCACCAATGCGCTTTCTGATTTAAAAATCAAGTAACGTTAATCTATAGCAAAATGAATTATTCATCTGCAGGACATTCTACCAAATCTACTCCTTGCTTTACTAAAAATTCAAATATTTTTCTAGATAGGTGGAGGTCATTATTATGGAGATAAATCTTTTCATTTTCATCTTCTTTATAGGCATAAGCTGGTACATGAACTACTTTCCTACCTTTTACTGGTACGAAATATAACCTTAAAAGTTCAAAGAATCTTTTTGGATTTTTAATAATAGCTTTCATTTTTTACTCCTTATTCTTTTCTACAAATTCTTTTAGTTCAGGAATGGATGATTCAAGTGATTCTAAGAAAAAGTATACTTCTTCTTTTTCTTTTTGCTTTTTTAAAATAGGGATGATTTCATCTTTATGTTTGAGATAAAAATCATTTCCTCTACAGTAGTCATAGTAGTAATCAAGTAAAAATTGAACTGAGACAATTTCATCAGGCTCATAGAAATCATAATCAATTAGATTTTCAACTGTATATGGTACTTCTTTTATAGTTTCAATATCAATACTTAAACCTGCAGTTTCAGAATCGTATGTAATGATTGCTTTTTGTTCCTTTATAAAATTTTGACTCGCTTCAGCATCTACATATTCAAATTGAAATTGAATATCGTGTTTACGAACATATTTCTTCATTTTCCTTGTAAGTTCTTCATCAGTATCTTGATATAAAGTACAATCAAAGAAATCATTTAGATTATTTTCAAAACACCAACATCCTTCAGCGTCAAATCCAGAGGTAAATAAAAAATAATCATCTACTTCAATTGTTTGAGATGAGACTAGTTCTGAGATTGAGTCGTTATTTCCAACAATTTGAGTCGGGTAATAAGTATATTTATTGCTTTCCTCTTGAATGTACAAAAAATATTCTATAGTTTTAAGATTGGATGCTTTAATATAAACTGTACCGTTTGCTTCTGATAAATTTGCCATATATTATTTACCTACTTTCTTAAAGGTTGTTTTTGAATTTTGAAAATAACGATAAAGAAATTTAATTTCATATTCATCACCTCATTTCTTTTCTATATCAGTATTATACAAAACAGAGTGGACAAAATATGTCCACTCTAAAAATATTACTGAAAAATTTCTCGGCAATTTAGAAAAATGGGCAAAGAAATAATCTAAAAATTAATTTTATCTTTTTGCAGTAGCTACCATAATTTTAGTTCTTTTAAAATCACCTTCATTAATAGAATTAACTAAATCAACACTAGTTTGAAAAATAATTACAGCGATTTCTGATAATATGTCTGCGTTGACATCTGGAAATAGAAACGTTGGATCAACATGATCTCCATGTAAGAGTTTATTTCTTCTATAAAAAGCATATACTGCAAGCAATTGCAAGTAGTTGATTTTGTATTCATCACTCTGCGCATTATTTCTCTTGGTAAATTTGTTGATAATACTATTGTCTGGTAATGTAATATCATAAAAACTGCTGGTTAATTGTTCAATTAGTTTTAAAACAGTTTTATTTTGATAATAAAAATCTTGATCACATATAACTCCTTGAAATTGGGTTTTATTTACTTTTTCATTCAGCAACCATACATAGATTAATCTACGCATTTCATCAAACTTACTGCTAAAAAACTTTTCTGCTAAAGAAATTGATTCTTCCAATGAACTTTCAATACCTGGTAATTTGAGTAAAGATATTATAGCAACTCTATCAACTTTATTATTATCTCCTAGATTGATAAGTTGATCGTGATGACTATAATAAAATGTATACATAGAGTTAAAAGATTTATAAGCGAAATAAAAATCTTTATTTTTTACAAATTGTGCTTGGTTGTGAAGTACCCTATATACTGCTTCTGATAATTCTGGAAAAGATATCGTTTTAAAGACATATTCTATTTTAGATAAATCAACTGAAAAAGAAGCTGGTAAAGTCAAATCAAATTCTTGAATAAAAGGAATAGTCTCTTTATTCTCTAGATCATCAAAAATGGTGATTGATTCAATCTTTATCGAATTTTTGTAATAATTATAGAGATAGAATAAGGATGAAAGAATACATCTTCTATAATTGCTTCTTTTTGTACGCCAACAATTTTTAATATCAATAGGGTTTGTTCTACTTCCTTTAATGACAATCTGATTTTTAGTAAATACTACAGTATCAGACAGGATCTCTTCTTTTTTATCTTCATTATTGTTATTGACATGCTTATAGTATTCAAAATTAAATTCTTTCTCTAATACCTCATTGCTATCAACATTATACTTTATAATTACTTCAAAATTCATAAATTTTAACTCCTTATATATAAATTGAAAATAGGAACATTACGCATACCTTTGTTTCAAGTAAATTAAACCTAGTATCTCTTAAATTATAGCACAAATACTCATACTAACATCATAAAAACTGTAATCGCTTTCTATTCTAAAAATAAAGAGCAGATAAATATTTTTTTATCCCGCACAACGAAAACTGTTTTCTTGTTTAGTATCTTTTATTTAGTTGTTGATTTAATATTTTCTAAAATAATATCTTTAACAATTTTCAAATCCGCTTTAATTTTTTCAACATCCGTTCTTATATAATCAATCAAATCTTTACTAGATACCTGTTTTTTTATACGGGCATAATCATAATAATCTTGTTTACCATATGTTTTCCATTTTTTTCTTGAAGATGATTTTTCTAAAATTGAATTATCCTCTAGATTGAAATTATACAAACAAGTTTTTTCTTTTATACTATCGCATATTCCTTCTAAATCGTCTAATTTAGCTTTATCTTCAAGAGAAAAATTTACCTTATGTCTATACTGATTTCCTTGTATCTGAATATCAAATGATGACGTAGTACCTTCGATAGGCAGATAAATTCCAAAAAAATGATCTCCTCTTATTCGACCTGAGTATGTTTTATACTTTGAACTTGAAATCTTATTCTCTAAATTCGCATAATGAATCTTCTCTATAACCGACCTTAATCTCATACCTTCAAGTACTTTATTAATAGACTCTTCAAAAAAGTATGATTTACCATAACTTATCTTTTTAATAAACTCTTCCAAATTCTTCATATATTCAATATAATCTATTAGGAATAATTTAAAAGTCTCATCTACTTTATCAAGTAAATCATGATAATAGGCAGTTAGCTCACCATAATTTCTTCTAAACCAACTACCAGGTAAATCAAATCCAGGTTTAACTAAACTAAGAAGTATCCCTTTAGCATTAGAATCTTTTCCGGAATAACGAATTAATTGACTTTTGTCAGGTAAAGATTTAACTTTATTTTCTATAAAAATAACATGAGTCTGTCCATCTTCATCAGTTATCTCGATTGTTAAATCAATCGAGTTTTTTTCTCTATATACTTTCAAGTCTGTATATTTTTTATTAATATCAATAATCTCACTAAAAAAATGATGATTAATAAATCCAGACTTCTCTAGAACAACAGCGAATAGATTGCTGTGATATAATTCCAAATTACTTAGTGAAAGTTGATAATTAAGTGTATTTTCTATTTTATTCCTAAGAGCTAACAACTCATTATAATTTTCCATATAATAATCCCTTTACTATTATAATTAATATATTTTTATTCGTTTTTATTATAACATAAAAATTTAAAAATGTGATTTACTAGAGTGACACTTGTATCTGCTTCTGCACGACTTTTAATCACACATTTATTTGGAATCAATTGAATATCTTCGTAATCAAAATTGGAAATTCATTTAACATATCGATGTCTCGTTTCTTTTGTAATGACCTACCTATGCTTGCTCATCACTACGTCTTTTCCCAACGTTTCCTTAATTTATTATAAACTAAAGTACAGTTTTTGTTAAATATTTTTATGAATTAAATTATAATGTTCGGATTTCCTTATGTAAATAATAAAAAAAGAGGAGAGATTATTTTCTCCCCACTTCTTCTACATTCTAATAATACTCTCCCTGACGGTAGTCCCATGAGTTAAAGGTGTCTGACAGGTGCATCATAATCTTATCAATGTCAAGCCCTTTGCGAATCACAACTGGAGCTGGTGAAGTTGAACGTGCTCCTCCTTGTTCTGGGATGAGTTTGCCGTCTTTATCGACCATAGAGACCATCACACCTTGCTCATAGCGTGTTTCAATCGTTTTGTCAGGCTGGATAGATGCCACATAGTCGTCTGCTTCAATGACAAGGTCTACAGCTCCTTCGATACGTTCTCCGATACCTTCTACCTTACCACGGTTTCCTTTTCCAGATGGGTTTGCAGATGAAGCGTAAACCATTTTGCCTTCTTCCCAAAGTTTGGCAGCTAATTGTTCACCAGCTTTCCCAAACTTGATAACGAAACAGCTAGTACCACGAACATCAGTCATCAGTTCTTCACGGCCATCCCCGTATGCTTTCAATTTTTCAAAGGCTTCTGGTTTCCAAGGAAGAATACAACCAAGAAGAATGTCTTCATCCCAATGTTTTTGGTAAAAGGCTTCAATTTCTGGGTTGAGTTGTGCTAAAGCGCGAAGCTCATCCATGCTACCGCAGAGAACAACACCTGGTTTGTTACGGTTACGCTCTTTAGCTGCGAACTTGCGCTCAAGTCCTGCCTTGTCGCTAGTCATAATAATGTAACCAACTTTTGTAGGGCAAACGATACATCCGCCCTCACCTTTTAAAATGTCATAGCCTTCTTGTGAAAGTGTTCCGTTCCATTGAATGTGTTTTGTCATAGTTCTATTTCCTTTTCTATTTTTCTTCTAATCCTGCCAGTAGGCTGGTCGTTGTTTTTCATAAGCAGCAATCAAATCTTCATACTGCAAGGTAATACCGATATCATCCAAACCATTTAAGAGCTTGTGTTTCCACTCACTATCGATTTCAAAAGTGAATTCTCCAACTGGTGAGATGATTTTTTGTTGTTCCAAGTCCACAGTTATCTGGTCAGTTGGTTTCAAGTGGGCTAGTTTCTCTCTAACCTCTCTGGGCTGAACAATGGGCAACATACCATTATTAAGTTCATTATTGTAATGAATATCACCGAAAGATCCTGCAATCACAACCTTAAAACCATAGTCCGCTAGAGCCCAAGCTGCGTGTTCCCTCGAAGACCCTGCCCCAAAGTTATCCCCTGAGATGAGGATAGTTGCTTTACGGTATTCAGGTCTGTTAAAGACAAAGTCTGGATCCTCAGTGTACTTGTCATCCAAATAACGCCAAGCATACATGAGGTACTTACCAAAGCCTTTTTTATCAATTAACTTGAGAAACTGCTTGGGTAGGATTTGGTCGGTGTCGATGTTATCATTCATGAGAGGAACGGTCGTTCCCGTATAAACTGTAAATTTCTCCATATCCTCTCCTTACTGGGCTTCTGGCATTTGTCGAACATCTACAAAGCGTCCTGCAATAGCTGCTGCTGCTGCCATGGCTGGACTGCAGAGGTGGGTCTTAGCACCAAATCCCTGTCTGTCTTCAAAGTTGCGGTTGCTTGTTGAGGCGCAGTGGACACCATCAGGAACCTTGTCCGGATTCATTCCTAGGCACATAGAGCAACCTGGGTCTCTCCATTCAAAGCCAGCATCTAAGAAAACTTTATCCAAGCCTAATTTCTCCGCAGCTCGTTTGACAGGACGAGAGCCTGGAACCACGATTGCTGTTAGATTAGGGGCTATTTTCTTTCCTTTGACAAATCGCGCAGCCAGTTGCAAGTCGCTGAGACGAGCATTTGTACAAGAGCCGATAAAGATATATCCTAGTTCAATATCCGCTGGCTTTTGACCTGGTTCCAAATCCATATAATTGTAGGCTCGTTCATAATTCATATCCTTAATTTCTGGGAAGCTACTGTCAAAGTCAACTCCCATAGCAGGATTGGTTCCCCAGGTCACCATTGGAGCTAAGTCTGAGACATCCATCTGGATAACCTTATCGTAAACGGCATCATCATCACTGACAATTGTTTTCCAATCAGCCACAGCCTCTTCGAAATTCTCTGGAACACATTCCCGTCCCTTGAGATAATCATAGGTAGTCTGATCTGGATTCATAATTCCCATCTTAGATCCAAACTCGATGGACATATTGCAGATGGTCATTCGCTCTTCCATGCTTAGTGCATCAATCGCTTGTCCACGATATTCCACCACATAACCAACACCACAGGCAACTCCGTACTTGGCAATTAAGGCAAGAATGTAATCCTTAGAATAAACTCCTTTTTGAGGAACTCCTGTGAATTCCACCAGCATTTTCTTGGGTTTGACCTGCCAGAGGGTCTGGGTAGCAAAGACATGCTCAACCTCACTGGTCCCAATTCCAAAGGCGATTGCTCCGAATGCTCCGTGGGTTGCTGTATGGCTATCTCCGCAGACGATGAATTTTCCTGGTTGGGTTCGTCCTGTTTCTGGACCTACCATGTGAACGATTCCCTGCTTTTCAGAACCGTGGGCTGCATGTTCAATCCCAAACTCCTCAACATTTTCAGCTAGCTTATCAATTTGAGCCTTAGAAATCACATCTCGAATATCATAGATATTGACTGTTGGGACATTGTGGTCAAAGGTTCCAAATGTCAAGTCTGGCCGTCTCAATCTGCGACCTGCATCTCGTAATCCTTGAAAAGCTTGGGGACTGGTCACTTCATGAATATAGTGCTGATCCACATACATGAGTTGGGGCTGCCCCTCTTCTCCTGTGATGACATGACGGTCCCATAATTTATCAAAAATCGATTTTCCTGCCATCCATTACCTCCAAATAAAATATAAGGCTCCTAGTGTGGTCACCATCCCGAGAAACCAAACTGTCTTAAAGTACCATTTTCTAGTCTTGTGATGAAAGGTGATTCCTGCTAACCAGGCACCAAAACCACCACAAGTAAAGGCTAAAATAAGTAAGATTTTCTCAGGGATGCGCCAAGCTCTTCTCCTTGCCTTGGATTTGTCAATGCCATAAATGATGAAAATCATGGCATTCCAAATCAAGAGGGCAAGAGTAATTTTTTCGTCTAACTTCATAACCTCGCAATAATAGCTTCCGTCATTTCCTTGGTCGAAGCCTGTCCACCTATATCTCTTGTTGAAACACCAGCTGCCAAACTTGCATCAACAGCCCGCTCGATACGTTCCGCATCCTCATAACGTCCAAAACTGTCTCTCAACATCATGGCCACTGATAAAATCATAGAAATAGGATTGGCAATTCCTTGACCTGCAATATCAGGAGCTGAACCGTGAATGGGCTCATAGAGACTTGGACCCTTTTCAGAATGACTGGCTGATGGCATAACTCCAAGGGTGCCTGATAAAACGCTTGATTCATCAGATAAGATATCTCCGAAAAGATTCTCCGTCACGATAACATCAAACTTGGCAGGATTGGTAATCATAAGCATGGCAGCTGAGTCCACCAGCTGGTGCTCCAAGGTTACATCTGGGAAATCCTGCGCGACTTCCTCAGCTACTTTCCTCCAGAGTTTTGAGGTCGCTAGAACATTTTGCTTATCGATACTAGTAACGATTTTTCTGCGACTTCTTGCGATTTCAAAGGCCTTACGAATAATCCGCTCCACTTCCTCATAGCTATAGTCGTTGATATCACGCGCTTTGAGCTCTTTAAGGATATGATCTCCAAAGTAAATCCCGCCTGTCAACTCACGCACCACGACAAAGTCTACACCAGCAATTCGTTCTGATTTTAGTGGTGACAAATGCTTGAGACTCTCAAAAATCTTAACAGGGCGAATATTAGCATAGAGATTGAGTTCCTTACGGAGAGCTAGCAAGCCTTGTTCAGGCCGAACCGTTGCACTATCATACTGGGGACTACCGATAGCCGCTAGGAGAATGGCATCTGCTTCACGACATGCCTTGAGAGTTTCATCAGGTAAGGGATGCCCTGCAGCATCGATACCTGCACCTCCAAAAGGTCGTCTATCAATCTCATAGTCAAAACCTGTTTTTTCAGCTAGAGCTTCCAGAACCTCTAAACCAGCCTCCATGATTTCTGGGCCAATTCCGTCCCCTGCTAGAGCTACTATTTTTTTTGTCATAGCATTCTCCTTTACACACTAGGCATATCTCGATAGGAAACACTACGTCCCATCTCACCAGCATTCTCTTTTTGAACAAAGGTATTAGCATTGATATAAGCAATAGCCGAAGCCTTCAACACATCGAAATCAAGACCTGTTGCGTTAAAGATGGTTTCTGTATCTCTGTTTTCAACAGTTACCAAGACCCGAGCTTGGGCATCAATTCCATCTGTCACCGCGTCAATAGTGTAAGACACCAAACGGACGGATTGGTTAAAGAACTTATCGATAGCGTTAAAGATTGCTTCAACAGAACCTTGTCCTGTCGCATTGAACTCAACTTTCTCACCATCCATATTAGCTAGGCTAACAAGCGCTTCGATGTTATTATCCTCATGAGTTTGAAGTTGTAAATCATCAAAGTGGAAGCCTTCTGGATTTTCAACCACGGTTCCAGCTACCATAGCTCGAATATCTGCATCTGTGATTTCTTGCTTTTTATCAGCTAGCTCCTTGAACTTAGCAAAGAGTGGTTTGATGTCCTCTTCTGTAAAGTCTAGAGCCAGTTCTCTTAGTTTCTCAACAAAGGCATGGCGACCAGACAATTTTCCAAGTGGGAGGCTGTTACTCTTGACACCGACCAATTCAGGAGTGATGATTTCATAGGTAAGAGGATTTTTAAGGACTCCGTCTTGGTGAATACCAGATTCGTGAGAAAAGGCATTGCCACCGACCACAGCCTTGTTTTTAGGAACTGGAATACCTGAGAAGCGAGAAACCATTTCTGACGTATTGATTGTTTCATTTAAAACAATACTGGTTTCTGCTTGGTAGTAATCTTGGCGAATATTGAGAGCAACTGCTATTTCTTCCAAGGCAGCATTGCCAGCTCGCTCACCAATACCGTTGATAGTCCCTTCGACACGTCCTGCCCCATTCTTGACAGCAGCAAGGCTATTTGCCACTGCCATTCCAAGGTCATCGTGGCAGTGAGGCGAATAGACAATCTGACGATCTGTCTTGACATTCTCAATCAAGTGTTTGAAGATAGCACCGTATTCCTCTGGTGTGGTAAATCCTACCGTATCAGGGATATTGATATAAGTTGCACCTGCATCAACCGCTGTTTGAACAACTTCTAAGAGGAAATCCAACTCTGTTCTAGTCGCATCCTCTGGAGAGAATTCAACTATCTCAAACTTAGAACGGGCATAAGAAACATGCTCCTTAATAGCTTCTAGAATCTCTTCCTTGCTCTTATTGAGCTTATACTTTCGGTGTATCGGACTGGTAGCGATAAAGACGTGAACCTGTGGATATTTGGCATCCTTGAGGGCTTCATAACAAGCATCAATATCAGACTTGACAGAGCGTGCCAAACCAGTTATCGCTGTTTTCTTTAAGACCTTAGCAATCTCCTGAACTGCCGTAAATGAGTCTGGACTAGCCGCTGGAAAACCAGCTTCTATGGCTGAAATACCCCATTTCTCCAGCTGTCTTGCAATGGAAACTTTTTCCTTTATTGAGAAGTTAACACCAGGTGTTTGTTCCCCATCACGAAGACTTGTATCAAAAAATTCAACTTTACGCATAAGATTTCCCCTTTTCCAAATGTGGTTTTAAAAAAACATCTCGCTTAGAAGTCCAAGCGAGATGTTGATTTACTCCCGCTTGGTAAGCCAAACAGGACTAATGCTTTTTGCACTAGCCCGAGTACCTCAACAACAAAGCAAATTGATTAAACTTAGCTGTTTTCATGCTTGACTTTCTCCTTCGTTTGATATCTTGTTTAGTATTTTAGCATAGGCAAAAATACTTGTCAAGAAAAAATCTATTATTTTCTGAAAATTTCTTCAGTAGAGAATATTTCGCTAATTGAAAGTTCTTGAAAATCCTTGAAAAGTTTTATTTTTTAGAAGTTAAATTCCAACTTTTTTCAATCAATTCCAGTACTATTTCATCTGACAACGTATCATCAAGTGCCACACTAATCCAGTATCTCTTATTCATATGAAAAGCTGGATAAATGCCATTTTGTGAAAGCAAGTCCACTACTTGGTCGTGTTTGAGATTGACTGCTTCTACTAATCCTTCTCTCCCCTTATCTAGCCTATCCCAAGGTATTCTCATCACAACAGCATACCACTTCTTATTGTCTTCATGTCTTAACACTGCCGTATCAGGCGATTTCTCCCACAGATACTCCAGCTGATTACCATACTTTTCCTGAACTTGAGTCATGATTCGCTTGGTCTGAGGACAGATAAAATCCTGCACATCAAAACAAGCCTTACGAATATGGTAAAGAGTCTCCAGACAAGCTTCACGGACATTTCCGACAAAACTTCCTCTCATGCTTTCCATATGGACTTGAGGATAGAGATCACCCGTTTCCCGGTCAAAGACCTGAAAACACACATTATCAGCAGTGATGGAGACTGTCATGACAAAGTCACCTTGCAAAATCTGGCAACTATAGATCCAGACTCCACTATTTTCTACAAAACCAAAAGCATGAGCCTTTTCTTGATTAAACTGATAGGATTTAAAAATTTCAAACATAAGTGAAAACTGCTACCAAAAGCTAGCAGTTCCTTTCTATTTTTTAAAAGACAACCTTGGTTCCATGCAATTGTGTCACACCTAGCTGATCGATAAAGGTTTGACGGTTGTCAAGGTCAATCCCCCCACCAGGCAGAATTTCAATTTTACCTTTAGCACGCTCCAAAATTCTGTGATAGTGAGCAAAGCGTTTCTCTAGCGAGTCTCCAGACACACCCGCACGAGTCAGGATTCGAGTGATTCCAGCTTGACTGAGCCAGTCAATAGCTTCCAGTTGATCTTCATCGCTCAATTCATCAAAGGCCATGTGGAAGACAATTTCCATTCCTTTTGACGCAGCTATCAACTTCTCAAGATTAGGCTTATCCAACTTCTTATCAGCAGTTAAAACCCCAAATACAACTCCTTGACTTCCAGCCTGAGCTGTAAACCGAATGTCTTCTAACATGATATCAATTTCTAGGTTATTATAGACAAAGTCGCCACCACGTGGACGAATCATGGTCATGATGGTCGTATCGTAGTTAGCTGCCAATTCAACCGCTGCCTTGGTCACTCCATAGCTGGGAGTTGTCCCACCAACTGCTAGATTGTCACAAAGTTCGATTCGACGAGCTCCAGCCTCCATCGCTTTTTCAAGCAAGGTCACATTTTCAGCACAAAATTCGTAAATCATTTGATTCTCCTTGATTATTACTTTGAATTTATTATATCATATTATCGTAAATATGCTTTTATTTATATCAAGGAAAATAGTTACTATTTTTTATTCTTTGTCCGGAATGACCTTGAAGAGATAATAAGTGATAAAGATGGTCAAGGCTCCGAGACCAATTTTGACTGGTAAGAGAGGGGCAAAATAAATGGAAATTCCCATCAAAATGTAGATAGATACGATGATTTTTTTCTTTCGTTCACGCGCAATAGACTTAGTCTCGCGAAAATCAGCCACATATGCTTGATAGAGCTTAGTATGATAAAGCCAGTCTTCGAAGCGCTTGGAACTTTTTGAGAAACAAGCAATAGACAACAAAAGAAAAGGCGTTGTAGGCAGCAAGGGCAAAACAACCCCAATAATAGCCAAGGCCAATGATAAAAAACCAATTATCAAATAGATAAGACGCATAACTTCTCCTAGTTAAAATAATCTTCTTCTAGTTTCGCATAAAATGATGAATTTTGTCAAGTTCCAACCAAAAAGAGCCTGAAATTCACTTTCAGGACTCTCCTATTATTTAATCTTTTCTTCTTCGTAGTCACTCTTGCTACAAACAACCTGCTTGCCACCACCACGGACTTTTTTCTCCATGAGGAAGTTGCCACATTTTGGACAGTCACGACCAACAGGCTTATCCCAAGAGGTAAATTCACATTCTGGATAGCGATTGCAACCATAGAAAAGGCGGTTACGTTTTGTTTTACGCTCAATGATTTGTCCCTGATGACAACTTGGACACTCAACACCAATCCCTTTCACAATTGCTTGGGTATGACGGCAATCTGGGAAATTACTGCAAGCGTAGAACTTACCAAAACGACCAAGTTTAATGACCATTGGGCTGCCACACACTTCACAATCAAATCCAGCTGGTTCATCCTTGATCTGGATTTTCTCCATTTCTTCTTCAGCCTTGGCCACTTCTTTGGAGAAGGGTTTGTAAAAGGCATCAATGACACGTTGCCACTGCTCTTTTCCGACTTCGACGTCATCCAGTTTGCCTTCCATTTCAGCTGTAAAGGTAACGTTTACGATATCTGGGAAATATTCAACGATGAGCTTGTTAACAATTTCTCCCAACTCTGTTGGTTCAAAACGTTTGGCTGCAAGGCGAACATAATAACGTTTCTGAATGGTTTCAATAGTTGGCGCGTAGGTGGACGGACGCCCAACCCCATTTTCCTCCAAGGTCTTGATCAGTGTCGCTTCAGAATAACGGGCAGGCGGTTGGGTGAAATGTTGCTCTGGTTTGCTATTGACCTGCTTGACCACATCTCCAACAGCCATATCCGGTAACATCTTATTCTTGTCAGAATCATTATAAATGGCAAGATAACCATCAAACTTAACCTGACTACCATTGGCAGCAAATTGAACCCCATTTTGAGATAATTTAACAGCCATGGTATCAAAGACAGCAGCTGTCATCTGGCTAGCCACAAAACGATTCCAAATAAGAGTATAAAGCTTGAGTTGATCCTTGTCCAAATACTTAGCAATACTTTCAGGTGTATTAAAGACACTAGACGGACGAATAGCCTCGTGGGCATCTTGAGCTCCTGAAGCATTTTTGACCTTGCTACCATGCTTAGAATATTTGCTACCAAAACGGTCCGTAATGAAACTTGCTGCTTCGTTCTGTGCAACTGGACTGATACGAGTCGAATCTGTACGCATATAGGTGATTAAACCTTGAACACCAGAACCAATATTAATCCCTTCATAAAGCTGTTGCGCAACCATCATGGTCTTTCGAGTACGGAAGTTAATTTTATTGGCAGCATCCATTTGCATAGATGAAGTGGTATAAGGTAATGGAGCATTGCGCTTGCGCTCTTTCTTATCTACCTGATCCACTGAAAAGTCTTTACTAGTCAGACGAGACAAGACTTCCTTGACCTCATCATTACTAGTCAGTTTCAGCTTTTTGCCATCTACTCCATAGAAGGATGACTGAAATTGCTTGGTTCCCTTTTTAAAGACAGCATCAATTGTCCAATATTCTTCTGGTTGGAAGGCATTAATTTCATTCTCACGGTCAATGATTAACTTAAGCGCAATAGACTGAACGCGACCTGCTGACAAGCCCTTCTTGACCTTTTTCCACAAAATAGGCGAAATCGAATAGCCTACCAAGCGGTCTAGGACACGACGAGCCTGTTGGGCATCGACCAAGTCCATATCAATCTTACGAGGTTCTTTAAAAGCATTTTTGACCGCATCCTTGGTGATTTCATTGAAGACCACACGGTTGGCATCATTTTCATCCAAGTTGAGAATATGAGCCAAATGCCAAGAAATCGCTTCTCCTTCACGGTCCGGGTCACTCGCCAGAAAGACTTTATTAGCTTTTTTAGCTTCTTTTTTCAAGTCATTGATGAGAGGACCTTTTCCTCGGATATTGATATATTGCGGTTCATAATTATTTTCAATATCGACGGACATACTAGATTTCTTCAAATCACGGATATGGCCGACACTGGCTAAAACCTTGTAGTTTCTGCCTAGATATTTTTCAATCGTCTTGGCCTTAGCAGGCGACTCCACGATTACTAGATTTTTTTTAACTGTTGATTTTTTCTTTTTTGTTGCCGTAGCCACAGTATCACACCTTTTCAAAGTAATAAACTTTATAAAGTGTAAACCATTTTGGCATAACTGTCAAGACTTAGCTACCATATATAGAAGAAAAGTTGCTTTAGAAAGAGAAATTTTGTCTTAAAATTCAAATTCCGCAAGCACATCTTGCCCACTGGTGACCAATTTTGCCCCTTCTTGAATCAAATGATGGCAACCGTCTGATAGTCCATCTAAAATGCTACCAGGTATAGCAAAAACATCGCGCCCTTCCTCCATTGCTCGCTCACAGGTAATGAGACTACCTGAGCGCATCTTAGCCTCTGCTACAATCACACCTCGACAAAGTCCAGCAATGATGCGATTACGGGCAGGAAAATGAAATTTCAGAGGTTGTTCGCTAGGTCCATATTCACTAAGAACCAGATGGTCATTGCCGATGTAGTCTTGCAAGCGTTTATTGGCTTTAGGATAAAACACATCTAGTCCTGTTCCAATCACTGCAATGGTTTTTCCGCCATTCTGAAGAGCTGCCATATGAGCTGCTGTGTCAATGCCCTTGGCTAATCCACTGACGATAACTAGTTCATTTTCCAAGCCTTGAATGACTTTTTCAACTGACTTAGCTCCCTGTTTGCTACAAGCACGACTGCCCACAACTGCTACCTTAGGAAATTTCAAGAGGTCAAGATTTCCCTTGTAAAATAAAAGCACAGGCGCATCGTATATTTCACTCAAATCCCAAGGATAACAGTCATCTAAAATAGAGAAAGATGGAAATTTTTGAAACTCCTTCTCCAAATGCGTATCGTCTATCTGAAAATAACGTTCCATAAAAACGGCTGGATTACGGCAACCTGATATATCTGCAATATCACCTAACAACAGTTCTTGATCAACATTTTCACCATATTCTAGGACATTCAAAATCTGTTGATTGGTCAAACCTGATTTTTTTAACTTATAGATTTCATAGTTTGTGATTTTCATAAATATCTCCATTTCTTTTTCTACTCATCTATTTATTCGTAAAAAATCAAAAAAACATCCGACTATTTTAGCCAGATGTTGGAATCTTTAATTTTCGTTTTTAAGAATTTCTTCTAATTTATGGTAGTCTTGGACACTATCGATTTCATAGATGCTATTGCCTTCTAATTCTTCAACATAGACATCTAACTCTTTGATATTATCCTTAACCATATTGTCCCAGTAGAGATCAACAAATTCACCACTTGCATAGGCCTTGTCAATAAAGCTAACAATTTTTTCTGCTGTTGGGGCATCCCAGAAGGATACACCACTAAGAATGCGACCTGCTTTGCTATCCACAATAATGTCTTGAACCTTGTAGTCATCTCCATAGACCAAGAACCATTCGTTGGTACAATCTTCACGATAAACACTAAAATAAGTAGAACGTGTCAAATCATTGCGGAACATATTTTTAAAGAGATAATTATCGGCATCAATAACATAACTGTTTGCCAATTCTTCTTTTACAAGATAGAGAGAGTAAAAGTTATTGTAATCAGCGTATTTATCATTGAAAACGAGTCGAACTCCGTATTTTTCTTTTAAGTAATCGAATTGTTCTTTAAGGTAACCAACGATGATGATGATGTCATTGATTCCTTTTTCTTTGAGAAACTCAATTTGGTATTCAATCAAGGGTTTTTGATTAACCTGAACCAAGGCTTTAGGGGTATTTTCAGTCATAGGACGCAAGCGAGTTCCCAATCCCGCTGCTAAGATGATGGCTTTCACACGAATCTCCTTTATTCTTTAATAATAATATAAACTCCAGCAATGACGACAAGTGACGTAATAATTGTCAGCATATCTAGGGGTGCACCCAAGAAAACAACTGCAAACAAGACTGTCCATACTACATAGCTCACATTCAAGCCTGTAGCCTTGGCTGGTTGCAAGCGATTGATAGCGATATAATAAGCCAAGTAGGAAATCATATCAAAGGCAGCAAAGACAATCATGAGACCTAGTAACTGCCCATTGGCCACTTCTGCAAATGACTGATGAGAGAAGAGCACAATCACAAGATAGGACAAGAATGAAGTTACTTGACGGATTAAGAGGGCCTCGATTTCACTCAATTCACTTTCCATGGCAAAAGAGCTAAGAACACTTTCACTTCCCCATGCAATAGCACAAACCAAAGCACAGAGAATACCAATGTAGAAGGAATTGACCTGTTCAACCTTATAGGTCTGAGCAATTATCCCTCCAATAATCAAGACTATCCCAAACACGGTATTTTTCGAAATCTTGTGCTTTAAAAAGAAGAAAGCCAATAAAACTGAAATCGCAGGATAAATAGCCGATACTGATGAAGCCAAGGAACTTCCGATATACTTAACCGCATAAAGATTGGCCTGCATTCCGATAGGACCAGCTAGCAAGGCCCCAATGATCACACTAACATTGCGAATATTTAAGAAAATTGAGAGACGAACTTTTCCTTCTTTTACCAAGAGAAAAGCTAGTAGAATAAAGATACTCAAGAAATCGTGAGCAGCAGCCACCACAAAGGGTGACAAATCTGTAAAAATCGAAAAGATGTAAGCGCTAATTGTTAGACCTAACCCCCAGAAAACACCTGAGAGTAGACCGAAGGAAACTCCATTTTTATTTTTCATATGAACCTCCATAATTAGCCAGACCTTTAACAGCTCTTTGGTAACGATTCACACCATAGTCACCAAAATCTGCCCCTTGCTCTTCTTTATAGACTGTCCATAGACTCCAAATAGTGTCTTGTAAAATTTTATAGATTGCAATCTTTTCACGAGTGACAGGTGTTTGGGCACTCTCGTAGTGAGATAAGAACTCTTCTTCCTCTTGGGGAGTGAATTCGGACTCTAAAAAGAGGGCAGCCAAATCCCACATTGGATCGTTCATTGATGAATATTCCCAGTCAATCAGATAAAGTCGTCCTTGAGGTGATTCGATAAAGTTTTCAGGCACCAAATCGATATGACAAGATTTTCTGTCAACACCTAAGTCAGCCAGTCTTTTCTCTAAAGAGAAGACTTCTTCTCGAACAGCTTCATAGTTGGCATAAGGGATTTTTTCTTCAATCAAGGATTCGTATTTTTTGATTTCTTCAAAAGGAGCAAATTCTCCCCTTAATTCCTTGCCAGATGCATGGATAGTTTGTAAAATTGGAGCAATTTTATCAAATTTGGTCTTGATTGACGTTGAATCAAGCGTAATCGCAGATTCGATATACTCATTTACTTTGATACCAGCTTCAATATCAAAAAGATAATTTTTTACATCTAAGTCTAAATCCTTTAGTAGTTCAAGATTGTACTTTTCATCTTGACGATTGATCAGCCTTTCTGTCCCTTTACCAAAGAATTTAACAATGTATTGCTTATTTGTTGTTTTGACCAAATAGTTTTGATTGGTCATTCCCCCCAGTTGTTCAACACTGAGGACTTCCTCTTCTTGACTAAGTAGGGAAGAAATTTTCTCTTTAATGATTTTCTCCACAATTAACCTCCAGCACCTATACTTCCCACTTAAACACGGTTTTAAAGGCTGTGTTTAAGTCGGTAGCAAAGACACGATGAATATCTTTAATTTCTCTTACAGGTTCTTCTAGATAAAGGATATTTTTAAGACGATTGGCAAATTTCTTGACTTCCATCATTTGGATTGCATTTTCAAAATCAATGCGACCAGAACGCGAGGAACCAACCAAGAGCAAGCCTTTTTCTAAGGCATCGCGTGTATTGAGATTGACTTTATACTCACTAACTCCCATCATAAGAATCGTTCCCTGAGGACGAATGTAGCGAATCAGGTCATTAATGGCTAGTCCAGTACCATCACCACCACAACACTCAAAAGCATGGTCAAAGGCCAAATCTTCAGGAATATTATCAGTAATATAGCATTCTTTGGCAAAAGAGAAGAGTTCCAACTTTTCCCAATGACGACCAATAACCACAATCTCTGCTTCTGGCAAAGTATAGTTGATAATATTGGCAACCACAAATGCTAAACTTCCATCTCCGATAACGGCGATTCGGTCCCGCTTGCTATGAGCAAGGGTCAATAGGCGATTCATGGCATGCATACCGACACTGACAAACTCTGTAATCGCTGCAACCGTGTCTTCAATAGCATCATAAGCCACCACACGGTCTTTAGGGAGAGAAACAAACTCTCTCATAAAGCCATCAAAGCCACTAGACAAGAAATGGGTCCCTGTCATGTAGTTCTCATAGAATTCTTCATCACTCTGCATAGGAGGCTGATTTGGAATCATGACAACTTTTTGCCCAACCTCATAGGTTCCCGTCGGGTCAGAAATAACGGTTCCACATGACTCGTGAATCATTGCCATTGGAAGCTTTTTATTCAAAATCTTGGGATCACGTTTTCCCTGGTAGTAACGCTGATCCGCATGACAGACAGCCATGTAGTTGGGACGGATAAGGATATGATTTTCTTGGTCAATAGCCTCTTCCTGGTATTTGACATTGATAAACTTAGGCTTAGTTAGTTGATAAATTTGATTAATCATTTTACTAGTCTTTCTCAATCATACTTTTTGCAATCTTCAAATCTGTTACGGTTGTAATCTTCAGATTTGAGTATTCACCCTTGGCCAAGGCCACATCTTTTCCTTTGATCACAAAGATTTTACATGCATCTGTCAAGATTTCCTTCTCTTCATCAGAAAGTGAGCCATAAAGGTCCATGAAATCCTTGCAACGGAATGTTTGAGGTGTTTGTCCTTGATAAAGGTGAGCACGATTTGGAATATCTGTAATAAATTGACCATTGGTACTTTCAACGATAGTATCAACCGCTTCTACCACTGTGTCCACTGCGTCATGATTTTGGGCAAGTTTGATATTGTCTTGAATCATGCGAAGTGTAATAAATGGACGAACAGAATCGTGGGTAACAACAATGTCCTCTGGAGTAAGCGGACGATAAGCATCAATGGCTTCAATGATTTTCTCAATACTTGTATTGCGGTCAGCACCACCCTTTGTAATGATGATGCGTTCCTTATGAAGAGGAAGATATTTATCTACAAGATCTTCTGCATGAGAAACCCAGTCTCCATGAACCCCAACTACAATTTTTTCAATACTTGGTTCCAAGACAAATTTTTCAATTGTATGAATCAAGATAGGTCGATCACCTAGCTCTAAAAATTGTTTTGGCAAGTTACTGATTCCCATACGTGTGCCAGTTCCACCAGCAAGAATTCCTGCATAAATCATCTATTTTCTCCTTTGTCTTACTAAAAAAACTTATTCTCTCTATTATACCACAATCTAGTCCTATCATGAAAGAAATACCGGCCCTCCCGTTCTAGAATAGGAGGATTAAGCAGTTCCATTATTCAAAGAAACTAGTCCATTTCTAGTAGTGACTAGGAATTCTGTAGGCATTACTAGAAATGGCTGTGAAATTTTAGAGTTCTTCAGAATAATATAGTTTTCTTAAAGAAAACTTAAAATTAAGCTTTGAAACTTCAAAGTGATTACTTGACTTATACTCAATGAAAATCAAAAAGCAAACTAGGAAGCTAGCCGTAAGCTGTACTTGAGTACGGTAAGGCGACGCTGACGTGGTTTGAATTTGATTTTCGAAGAGTATTACTGCCCTTCATTTCTTATTAGCTGACTTTATGATATAATGAAAAACGAGGTAAATTGAATGAAAAGTATAAAATTAAATGCTCTATCTTACATGGGAATTCGTGTCTTGAATATTATTTTTCCCATCTTAACTGGTACCTACGTCGCGCGTGTCTTGGACCGAACTGACTATGGTTACTTCAACTCAGTCGACACAATTTTGTCATTTTTCTTACCCTTTGCAACTTATGGAGTCTATAACTACGGTTTACGGGCCATCAGTAATGTCAAGGATAACAAAAAAGATCTGAATAGAACCTTCTCTAGTCTTTTTTATTTGTGCATAGCTTGTACGATTTTGACCACCGCTGTCTATATCCTAGCCTATCCTCTCTTCTTTACAGATAATCCAATCGTCAAAAAGGTCTACCTTGTTATGGGTATTCAACTCATTGCCCAGATTTTTTCAATCGAGTGGGTCAATGAAGCTCTGGAAAATTACAGTTTTCTCTTTTACAAGACTGCTTTCATCCGTATCCTGATGCTGGTCTCTATTTTCCTATTTGTCAAAAATGAACACGATATTGTTGTCTATACACTTGTGATGAGTTTATCGACACTGATTAACTATCTGATTAGTTATTTTTGGATTAAAAGAGACATTAAGCTTGTTAAGATTCACATAAGTGATTTTAAACCGCTCTTTCTCCCTTTAACAGCCATGTTGGTCTTTGCCAATGCCAATATGCTCTTCACTTTTTTGGATCGTCTCTTCCTCGTTAAAACAGGGATTGATGTCAACGTTAGTTACTATACCATGGCTCAACGAATTGTGACCGTTATAGCTGGTGTTGTAACAGGAGCTATCGGAGTGAGTGTGCCTCGCCTCAGTTACTATCTAGGAAAAGGCGATAAGGAAGCCTATGTCGCACTTGTTAACAGAGGCAGTCGAATCTTTAACTTCTTTATCATTCCACTGAGTTTTGGACTCATGGTTTTAGGACCAAATGCCATCCTACTTTACGGTAGTGAAAAATATATCGGAGGTGGTATCTTAACCTCTCTCTTCGCTTTTCGTACGATTATCCTGGCCTTAGATACCATTCTTGGTTCCCAAATTCTCTTTACAAATGGCTATGAAAAACGAATCACAGTCTATACAGTCTTTGCAGGATTACTCAATTTGGGCTTAAATAGTCTCCTCTTTTTCAACCACATCGTGGCTCCTGAATACTACTTACTGACAACTATGCTATCAGAGGCCTCTCTACTTGTTTTCTATATCATTTTCATCCATAGAAAACAACTCATCCACTTAGGACATATCTTTAGCTATACTGTTCGATACTCGCTCTTTTCACTTTCCTTTGTAGGAATTTATTTCCTGATTAATTTCTTGTATCCCGTGGATATGGTCATTAATTTGCCATTTTTGATTAATACTGGTTTGATTGTCTTGCTATCATCCATCTCTTATATTGGTCTACTTGCCTTCACCAAAGATAGCATTTTCTATGAATTTTTAAACCATGTCCTAGCCTTAAAAAATAAATTCAAAAAATCATAGGAGTTTAGAATGAAACAACTAACCATTGAAGATGCCAAACAAATTGAATTAGAAATTTTGTATTATATTGATACTCTCTGTAAAAAGCACAATATCAACTATATTATTAACTACGGTACTCTGATTGGGGCAGTTCGACATCAGGGCTTTATCCCTTGGGACGACGATATTGATCTGTCCATGCCTCGAGAAGACTACCAACGATTTATAAACATTTTTCAAAAGGAAAAAAGCAAATATAAGCTCCTTTCCTTAGAAACTGATAAGAACTACTTTAACAACTTTATCAAAATAACAGACAGTACAACTAAAATTATTGATACTCGAAATACAAAAACCTATGAGTCAGGTGTTTTTATCGATATTTTCCCTATGGATCTCTTTGATGATCCTAAGGTCATTGATACTTGTTATAAACTGGAAAGCTTCAAACTACTGTCTTTCAGTAAACATAAAAATATTGTCTATAAAGATAGCCTTTTAAAAGATTGGATACGAACAGCCTTTTGGTTGCTCCTTCGACCTGTTTCTCCTCGTTATTTCGCACATAAAATCGAGAAAGAAATTCAAAAATATAGTCGTGAGAATGGGCAGTATATGGCTTTTATCCCTTCTAAATTTAAGGAAAAAGAAGTATTCCCAAGTGGTACCTTTGATAAAACAATTGATTTACCCTTTGAAAATTTAAGCCTTCCAGCACCTGAAGAATTTGATACTATTTTGACACAATTTTATGGAGATTATATGACCCTACCACCAGAAGAAAAACGCTTCTACAGTCATGAATTTCACGCTTACAAATTGGAGGATTAGGATGCAGTATTTAGAAAAAGAAGAAATTAAAGAAATTCAACTAGCCCTGCTAGACTATATTGATGAGACTTGTAAGAAACATGATATTCCTTATTTTCTCAGTTATGGAACCATGCTTGGAGCTATCCGCCACAAAGGTATGATTCCCTGGGACGATGATATTGATATTTCCCTTTATCGTGAAGATTATGAGCGCTTATTGAAGATTATTGAGGAAGAAGACCATCCACGTTATAAGGTTCTATCCTACGACACTTCTTCTTGGTACTTCCATAATTTCGCATCGATTTTGGATACTTCTACTGTTATCGAAGACCATGTTAAGTACAAGCGTCATGACACCAGTCTCTTTATCGATGTCTTCCCAATTGATCGCTTTACAGATTTGAGCATTGTCGACAAGAGTTATAAGTATGTAGCCCTTCGTCAACTAGCTTATATCAAAAAATCACGCGCAGTTCACGGTGATAGCAAATTAAAAGATTTTCTAAGATTATGTAGCTGGCACGCCCTCCGATTTGTCAATCCTCGTTACTTTTACAAGAAAATTGATCAGCTAGTCAAAAATGCTGTAACCAACACTCCTCAATATGAGGGAGGAATTGGTATTGGTAAAGAAGGAATGAAAGAAGTCTTCCCAGTTGACACCTTTAAAGAACTAATTTTAACTGAGTTTGAAGGCCGTATGTTGCCCGTCCCTAAAAAATATGATCAATTTTTAACCCAGATGTATGGGGATTATATGACACCACCATCAAAAGAAATGCAAGAGTGGTATAGCCACAGTATTAAAGCTTATCGCAAAAGCTGATTAAGCAGTAGTTTACAAGAAAAAATATAACAAAAAAGAGAAGATCGTTACACCTTCTCTTTTTCTATTTAAATCGCTTCTGTGACAAAACTACGGCTTTCCAATACTTTGAGCATGGCGTTAGCTGTATCTAGGGCTGTGAAGAGGGGCACCCCGTGTTCAATAGCTGAACGGCGAATCTGCTCTCCATCTTCGTCTGCAGTTCGTTTTGTTCCTACTGTGTTAATGATAGCTTGAATTCTTCCTTTACGAACAAAGCTTGGAATATCCTTATCGTCATCACCAATCTTACCAACAGGTTGGGCTTGCAATCCATGACTGGCAAAGAAGGCTGCTGTCCCTTCTGTCGCGAGGATTCCATAGCCAATATTTTGGAAACGACAAGCCAAGTCCAAGGCTTCTTCTTTGGCATCATCAGCGATGGTAAATACAACGTTACCAAAAGTTGGCAAGTGTAAGTAAGAAGCTTCAAAGGCCTTATAGAGAGCTTTTTCCAAAGTCGTATCAGAACCCATAACTTCCCCTGTTGACTTCATTTCAGGACCAAGTAAGCTGTCTACCTTAGCTAGTTTGGTAAAGGAGAAGACAGGTGCCTTGATATGAACGCGGGTACTTTCAGGGTAAAGTCCATCTTGGTAGCCAAGTTCTTCAAGTTTTTGACCAAGAATGAGCTTGGTTGCTACTTGAGCCATAGGGATATTGGTTACCTTAGAAAGGAATGGCACCGTACGGCTAGCACGTGGATTGACCTCAATAACATAGACTTTTTCATCCTTGATGACAAACTGGATGTTCATCATTCCAAGGCAGTTAAGACCGATTGCTAGGCGTTTAGTATAGTCTGCGATTGTTTCTTGCACCTTTTGCGACAAGGTTTGTGGAGGATAAACGGCCATTGAGTCACCTGAGTGAACACCGGCACGTTCAATATGTTCCATGATGCCAGGAATGAGGACATTTTCTCCATCTGAGATGGCATCAACTTCACACTCTTGTCCAACGATATAAGAATCGACAAGAACTGGGTGGTCTGGACTTGCTTTAACAGCGGTACGCATGTAAGAACGAATATCTTCTTCGTTTTCTACGATTTCCATAGCACGTCCACCCAAGACATAAGATGGGCGAACGAGGACTGGGAATCCAATCTTGCGAGCAGCAAGCACAGCTTCTTCTTCATTGGTAGCCGTTTGACCAGGTGGCTGTGGAATATCCAAATCTTTGAGGGCTTGTTCAAAGAGGTCACGGTCTTCGGCACGGTCCAAGTCAGCGACTTGTGTACCGAGGATGGTCACACCTGCTTTGGCTAATGGTTCAGCAAGGTTAATGGCTGTTTGACCACCGAACTGAACGATTACCCCTTTTGGTTGCTCCAAGTCGATAACATTCATAACGTCTTCGAATGTCAATGGTTCAAAGTAGAGCTTGTCAGACACAGAGAAGTCTGTTGAAACAGTCTCTGGGTTTGAGTTCATGATAATAGCTTCGTAGCCAGCAGCCTGGATAGCCTTAACCGAGTGAACAGTTGCGTAGTCAAATTCAACCCCTTGACCGATACGGATTGGACCTGAACCTAGGACAAGTACAGATTCCTTATCAGACTTGATAGATTCATTTTCCCATCCATAGGTTGAATAGAAGTATGGTGTTTCAGAGTCGAACTCTGCCGCACAGGTATCAACCATCTTGTAGACTGGAACAATCTTGTTTTCCAAACGAAGTTGGCGAACTTGGTCAGCTGTAGTATTCCAGAGTTCAGCAATCTTACGGTCTGAAAATCCATTGAGTTTAGCTGTTTTCAAGACTTCTAGATCTTGTGGATGGGCACCCAACTCCTGCTCAATTTCAAAGATATGTAGGAGTTTATCGAGATAGAAGATATCAATCTTAGTCAATTCAGCAATTTCTTCTGGTGTGTAACCACGGCGAATTGCTTCTGAAACGTAGAAGAGACGGTCATCCTGGGCTTTGACTACTTTTTCAATCAAGGCATCATCAGAAACTGCTGCAAGTTCAGGCATTTCATTGTGGTGAACGCCAATTTCAAGTGAACGACAAGCTTTAAGGAGAGATTCCTCGATGTTACGACCAATCGCCATGACTTCTCCAGTGGCCTTCATTTGTGTACCCAGACGACGCTCCCCTTTTTCAAACTTGTCAAATGGGAAACGTGGAATCTTGGCAACCACGTAGTCGAGGGCTGGCTCAAACATGGCATAGGTTGAACCCGTGACTGGGTTAATAACCTCATCCAAGGTCAAACCGACGGCAATCTTAGCAGCCAATTTGGCAATTGGGTAACCTGTCGCCTTAGAAGCAAGGGCTGACGAACGCGATACACGAGGGTTTACTTCGATGACATAGTATTTGAAGCTATGTGGATCAAGGGCTAGCTGAACGTTACATCCACCTTCAATCTTGAGGGCACGAATGATGCTCAAGCTCGCGTCACGTAGCATTTGGTTTTCATAGTCTGACATGGTTTGGGCTGGGGCAAATACAATGGAATCCCCTGTATGAATCCCAACTGGGTCAAAGTTTTCCATGTTACAAACAACCAAAGCATTGTCGGCTGAGTCACGCATCACTTCGTATTCGATTTCCTTGAAACCTGCGATTGAACGCTCAATCAAACATTGGGTCACAGGTGACAATTTCAATCCATTTTCAGCGATTTCACGCAATTCTTCCTCATTAGCACACATACCACCACCAGTACCACCAAGTGTAAAGGCTGGACGGACGATGACTGGGTAGCCAATTGTTGCTGCAAAGGCAACAGCTTCTTCAACAGTGTTGACAATTTCAGATTCTGGAATTGGTTGGTTGAGCTCTTCCATCAATTGTTTAAAGAGATCACGGTCCTCCGCTTGGTCAATGGCAGATAATTTGGTACCCAGAAGTTCAACACCAAGCTCATCTAGGATACCATTTTTAGATAATTCCATGGCCATATTAAGACCAGTTTGCCCACCAAGGGTTGGTAGTAAGGCATCTGGACGCTCCTTACGAAGAATACGAGTCACAAACTCAAGTGTAATCGGTTCAATATAAACCTTATCAGCAATTTCCTTGTCCGTCATGATGGTGGCAGGGTTTGAGTTAACCAAGACAACCTCATAACCTTCCTCTTTCAACGACAAGCAAGCCTGGGTCCCAGCATAGTCAAACTCAGCGGCCTGACCAATAATAATCGGACCAGAACCAATCACCATAATTTTTTGAATATCAGTACGTTTAGGCATATATAAGATATTAAGGGCGTCAAGCGGACAAAGCTAAAATAGGAGTTATGACGAAGAACTATCAGTTCTAGGAATAACTATCTTTTTAGCACCGTCCGTAGCCCGTATTCAGTTCAGCAAATACGGACCACCCTTCTCCTTTCTATTTGGCAACTCTCAGGTTGACATTAAATAAATTCTCCGACGATTTTTTAGCGAAACGATACTTTTCGGTAAAAAATCTAGTGCAGGGAGTTTTTAGTTCGCCTGATAGCGACTAAAAGAAACGACCTGCCTTTCTATTCGTAGCCTCTCAGGGCGACAATAAATAAGATACAAAGGACGAATAGAAAACGATTGAATTTTAGGAAACCAAAGAAGGATTGACAATCCAAATTGGTTTCTCTAAATTCCAAGTTTTCCGTCCGTGTTCAGTTACATAAATTCTTCGACGAGCTTTTACTCGTTCCTAGTTTGATTGTTTAAAAGCTTCCATCATCTCGATAAACTCGTCAAATAGGTAGCTAGCATCATGAGGACCAGGAGCTGCATCTGGGTGATATTGAACAGAGAAAGCAGGTTGGTATCTGTGACGCACACCTTCAACTGACTTGTCATTGATTTCTTCGTGGGTAATAATCAAGTGTTCTGGCAAATCCTCACGGCTAACTGCATAACCATGGTTTTGACTTGTAAAATCCACACGTCCTGTAGCAATCTCCCGTACCGCATGGTTGAATCCACGGTGTCCAAATTTCATCTTGTAGGTCTTAGCACCATTTGCCATTGCAAAGAGTTGATGCCCCATACAAATACCAAAGATTGGAATTTTTCCTTGCACACCACGAATCATGTCCAGTGCCTGTGGAACATCTTCTGGGTTACCTGGACCATTTGACAACATAACTCCGTCAGGATTGAGATGGAGAATTTCTTCAGCCGTTGTTGAATACGGAACAACCGTAACGTTACAGTTACGCTTAGAAAGTTCACGTAAGATTGAGTGCTTGAGACCAAAATCCACTAACACCACGCTCAAACCAACTCCTGGAGCTGGATAGGATGTTTTAGTAGAAACCTGCTTGATATTGTCTGTCGGCAAAACTGTTGCTTGCAGCTGGTCCGTCACATGGTCCATGCTGTCCCCAACATGGGTCAAGGTTGCACGCATGGTACCATGCTTACGGATAATCTTGGTAAGTGCACGCGTATCAATCCCTGAAATACCAGGAATTTTCTTGGCTTTCAAAAATTCATCCAAGGTCATTTGATTGCGCCAGTTGCTAGCTCGACGTGCTTCTTCGAAAACAACGACTCCCTTACAAGTTGGAATAATGGATTCGTAATCATCACGGTTAATTCCATAATTTCCCACCAAAGGATAAGTAAAGGTCAAGATTTGTCCATTATAAGACTGGTCTGTAATGGATTCTTGATAGCCGGTCATCCCTGTGTTAAAGACGATTTCACCTGTTACATCAATATCTGCTCCGAAGGCCTTGCCTTCAAAAACTGTGCCATCTTCTAATACTAGAAGTCTTTTTGTCATATTCTCACCTCTCGTGGACGCTCACTGGCGTCTTTTAACGTCTTGTGTTTTAGTTGGCGTTTCTACTCGCCAGTACGGATTCTAAGATTGCCATTCGAACAAAGACACCATTCGTCATTTGTTGAACAATCCGTGATTTTGGTGCTTCAACCAAGTGGTCTGCGATTTCTACATCACGATTGACTGGAGCTGGGTGCATGAGGATTGCTGTTTCTTTCAAACGATCGTAACGTTCTTGAGTCAAGCCATGTTGGGCATGGTAGTCTTCTTTCGAAAAGACAGCTCCACTATCATGGCGTTCATGTTGCACACGGAGAAACATCATGACATCCACCTGATCAATGATTTCATCAATGGTTACAAACTGTCCATAATCTGCAAACTCTTGACTTCTCCATTCCTCAGGTCCAGCAAAGTAAAGTTCAGCTCCCAAGCGTTTCAAAATCTGCATATTGGATTTGGCAACACGTGAGTGATCCAAGTCGCCTGCAATAGCAACCTTGAGCCCCTCAAAGTGACCAAATTCCTCATAAATAGTCATCAAATCCAGCAAGCTTTGGCTAGGGTGTTGTCCCGAACCATCTCCACCATTGATAATGGAAGTCGTAATCGTTGGACTTGCAATTAACTCTCTGTAGTAGTCAACCTCAGGGTGGCGAATCACACAGACATCCACTCCTAAAGCAGACAGAGTCAAAATGGTATCATAAAGTGTCTCACCCTTATTGACTGAACTAGTCTTCACATCAAAGTCAAGTCGTTCCAGCCCCAGTTTAATCTCTGCCACTTCAAAGGACTTATGCGTCCGTGTAGAATCCTCAAAGAAAAGATTGGAAACAATCGGATGGTCTTCATAGGGAAGCTGAGCTCCGTTTTTAAACTCAATTCCTCGCTTGATCAATTTCATGACTTGATCGACAGTGAGGTCTTCCATGGACACCACATGGTTCAATGCTTGTTGGTTTTCTGACATGGCTACTCCTTTAGCTTTCTAAGCTTCTTCAGTAATCAGAACTCTGTCTTGGCCATCAAGTTCTGCCATCTCTACGATGATTTCTTCAGAACGACTAGTTGGTATGTTTTTTCCAACGTAATCTGGACGGATTGGCAATTCTCTATGTCCACGATCGACTAGAACTGCTAAACTCACGCGCGCAGGACGACCATGACCTACAATATTATCAATAGCAGCACGGATAGTACGGCCTGTATAAAGCACATCGTCCACCAAGATAACTTCACGGTCTGTCACATCAACAGAAACCAAAGAAGTATCTTCTCCACTTTTAACATCATCACGGAAGGGTTTGGTATCCAATTCCACAACAGGAACTGAAAGGTTTTCTAGCTGCTCCAAACGTTCCTGGATACGGTGGGCGATAAAGACACCACGAGTTTTAATACCAGCCAAGACGATTTTATTCAAATCTTTGTTGCGTTCAATAATCTCATAAGTAATACGCGTAATAGCTCTTTTGACGGTCAATTCGTCTACAACTTCTTTTGTCTTCATGACAAACCTCCAAAAAGAAAAGTCTCCTTAAACAAGGAGACTTGAAATGTATAGCCAAGCGAGCCCTACTGCAAATAGTATAGACTTCACCCTTCTACTTTATCATCGTGCTCCTTGCCTGCCTCACGGGACAGGTTTAAAGGAATATTTAGTTATCAATTACTATAGCACAAAGCATGCTTAAAATCAAGCAAAAACTTTTGAGTCCCCATCTTATAAATTGCTAAAATCATATAACTGTGGGTACTGGTCACACTCTGGATTTTTAGGATGGCAAATGGCTCTTCCAAAATAAATCATGGCCTGATGAGCTGCTAACCACTGCTCCGGTGGCAAGATATCCATGACCCGCTTTTCCACCTCAAGCGGTGTAGCTGATTTTTTGACAATATCATGGTGTTTACAAATACGCTCCACATGAGTATCCACTGCAAAAGCTGGAATCCCAAACCCCACACTCATGACAACATTGGCTGTCTTGCGACCAACACCTGCCAAACTCTCCAATTCCTCACGTGTCTGAGGGACTTGACCATCAAAATCGTCTAGTAACTGTTGGGCACATTTTTTAAGGAATTTAGCCTTATTCCGATACAGTCCTAGGCGAGAAATGTGTGAAGCAATCTCACTTTCTGTTGCAACAGACATGGCTTGTGGCGTTGGAAAGGCAGCAAAGAGACCTGGTGTGGCCTTATTTACCGCTGCATCCGTCGTCTGCGCTGACAACATGACCGCAACCAAAAGTTCAAAATGATTGGTAAAATCAAGACTGGGCTTGGCATCTGGAAAAAGAGCAATGATTTCTTGTAGCACCTTTCGTGCGCGTTTTTTTGACAAGACCATTATTCGTCTCCATCAAATAGTCCTTGTAAGCCAGCAAAAGGACTGTTTTCTTCTTTCTTAACTGCTTGTTGAGCTTGGTATTCTTCCTCTGTCATGATTTGCCAGTCATTTCCTGAAACAAATCCTTGACCAGCTTCTTCTTCAGCCGTCAAGACCTTAATAGGAATATTTAGTAGGATATTGTCTGACACGCTCTCAGCAAGATCAAGTTCTCCATTTTCGATAGGCAAGACCAAATCATCGTCTAAAACTTCCTGATCTAGTTGGTTAGTTGCGCCTTCCATGAAAACTTCCGTTACTGGATAAGATTCAACTAACTCAACTGGCTCCATACTACGACTTGAAGCAAGGACAATGGTATAAGACAACTGATAGTCTAAGAAATACATACGGTCTTCGTACTGTACTTTTCCAACTGCAAGGATATCTTTTACATCTAAAATTTCTTGATTACGTGCACGTAGGTCGGCGGCTAGGTCTAACATTTGTTCAAAATGCAAGCCTTCAGACTGCTTACGAATTTCTTGAATATTTAATTTCATACTTCCTCCATAAAGATTTACTCTCTTGATTATACCATGAAAAGGCTACAAATCAGCACGGCAAACTTTATAATTAAAATTCGATTTTTTAACATATTTACTATGACATTTTTGTTTTTTAGTGCTATACTATAGGCAATAATACATCAGAGCAAGGAGGATGCTCATATGGAAGACAAAGAACTCATTACTAATGCAACCCAACTCCTATCCGAGTTAAATAAAAGTTTCCAAAGCTGCAAACAGGGTACTGCAGATGATACTCGACTACAAGAGCTGCTAAACACTACTATAAAAGAGCTCAAAAAAGCGGAAAAGTTGAACAACAGTATTTTAATCGACCTTGAGAAATTTTACCAACGTACCAGTCTTCTGATAGGCCTTGGTAGCCTAAAACTAAACGATCAAGCACGTACCGCTTGGCGCAACTATGACAAGTTCCATTACGAGCATGTCAAACACGTACTAACTCTTTATGGACCTGTTTTCGGATTTTAGAGATTAGAATTGTCAGTTTTCTGTTGACAAAATATCCTGAAAGGTATAGTATAGAGATACTAATACTCGGAGGTAAGGGAGACATGAACAACTAAGTCTATCAAATAAAGAACCTTTATTTAGTAGATCTTGTTTTTGTCTCTTTTTGTGTACTCTTTTATGCTCTTTTTCTGGCATTTTATACTCAATGAAAATCAAAGAGCAAACTAGGAAGCTAGCCGCAGGTTGCTCAAAGCACTGCTTTGAGGTTGTAGATAAGACTGACGAAGTCAGTTACATATATCTACGGTAAGGCGACGCTGACGTGGTTTGAAGAGATTTTCGAAGAGTATTAATAGAGTTTTTTGACATAAACTTTGGCTCTACTAGATAAAGTAGAGCTTTTTGTTATGCACTATCGACATTCTAGAAAGGGCAACAATATGATAAAAATCAATCATCTGACCATCACACAAAACAAAGATTTACGAGATCTTGTCTCAGACTTAAACATGACCATCCAAGACGGGGAAAAAGTAGCTATTATTGGAGAGGAAGGAAATGGCAAATCAACCTTACTTAAAACTTTAATGGGGGAAACTTTGTCTGATTTCACTATCAAGGGAGACATCCAGTCTGACTATCAGTCACTGGCCTATATTCCTCAAAAACTTCCCGAGGAGCTGAAAAAGAAAAGTCTACACGACTACTTCTTTTTAGATTCTCTTGATTTAGACTACAGTATCCTCTATCGTTTGGCTGAGGAATTGCATTTTGATGGCGATCGCTTCGCTAGCAACCAAGAGATTGGCAGTCTATCAGGAGGCGAAGCTTTGAAAATTCAGCTCATCCATGAGTTAGCCAAACTCTTTGAGATTCTATTTCTAGATGAACCTTCAAATGACCTAGACCTTGAGACGGTTGATTGGCTAAAAAGACAGATACAGAAGATGAGGCAAACCGTTATTTTCATTTCCCATGATGAAGACTTTCTTTCTGAAACGGCTGATACTATTGTCCACTTGCGACTGGTCAAGCACCGTAAAGAAGCAGAAACGCTAGTAGAGCATTTAGACTATGATAGCTATAGTGACCAAAGAAAGGCTAATTTTGTCAGACAAAGCCAGCAAGCTGCTAACGACCAAAGAGCCTACGATAAAACCATGGAAAAACATCGGCGAGTCAAGCAAAATGTAGAAACTGCACTTCGAGCTACCAAAGACAGTACTGCCGGTCGCCTATTGGCTAAAAAGATGAAAACTGTCCTCTCACAAGAAAAACGCTACGAAAGGGCAGCTCAGTCCATGACCCAAAAGCCACTTGAAGAGGAAGAAATCAGACTTTTCTTCTCAGACATCCAACCATTACCGGCTTCTAAAGTCTTAATCCAACTGGAAAAAGAAAATTTGTCCATTGGCGACCAAGTTTTGGCTCAAGAACTACAACTAACTGTCCGTGGGCAAGAAAAAATTGGTATTATCGGGCCAAATGGTGTTGGGAAATCAACTCTGTTAGCCAAGTTTCAACAACTGCTAAGTCAAAAAAGAGAGATTTCACTTGGTTTTATGCCACAAGATTACCACAAAAAACTGCAATTGGATTTATCACCAATAACCTATCTCAGCAAAACTGGTGAAAAAGAGGAACTGCAGAAAATCCAATCTCACTTAGCCAGTCTCAATTTCAGTTATCAAGAGATGCACCACCAAATTCGCTCCTTATCCGGCGGACAACAGGGTAAACTCCTGCTTTTGGATTTAGTCTTGCGCAAACCAAACTTTCTCCTGCTAGATGAACCCACACGAAACTTTTCACCTACTTCTCAACCCGAAATTAGAAAACTCTTTGCAACCTATCCAGGCGGTATCATCACTGTTTCGCATGACCGTCGTTTCTTAAAAGAGGTCTGTTCGACTATCTATCGCTTGACAGAACACGGTTTGGATGTAGTTAATTTAGACAATTTATAAATTTGCAACATAGCAAAAATCCAGAGGTCGTCTCTGGATTCATTTTACATATGTTTCAAACGTTCAATCCGTTCTGAGATAGGTGGGTGGGTATAAAAGAGTTTTTGGAACCCTCCACCTTTCTTAGGATCATTGATATAAAGCGCACTGCTGGCATCATCGACAGGACGACTCATCGGTTTACTATTATCCAACTTACGTAGAGCATTAATCATCCCTTGAGGATTGCGGGTCAACTCGACACTAGAAGCATCAGCTAGGAATTCCCTCTGACGAGAAATAGCTAGTTGCACCAAGGTTGCAGCGAGAGGCGCCAGCACAATAGCTAGTAGGGAAACCACTAGCATAATGATTTCAAGACCATTTCCATCTCTATCATCGTCACTTCGTCTGCGATCTGCTCCACCCCACCACATCATACGACCTGCCATACTAGAAAGCATGGTGATAGCACTAGCAAGGGCAACAGCAATAGTCGAAATGCGGATATCGTAATTACGAATATGACTGACTTCATGTCCCATAACAGCTTCTAGTTCTTCACGATTCATGATAGCAAGGAGACCTGACGTCGCAGCAACCGCTGCGTTTTGAGGGTTAGAACCTGTCGCAAAGGCATTTAAAGCTTGATCATCAATGATGAAAACACGGGGCATAGGAATCTGAGCGACCATAGCCATATCTTCCACTACATGGTAGAGGTCTGGTGCCGTTTGTTCATCCACCTCACGCGCTCCATTCATGGACATGACAATCTCTGTCGATTGAAAAATCATGGACAAGGCATAGATAAAGCCGATAATCAGTGCGATAACCAAACCACCAATCCCAGACCTCATAAAGAGGTAACCAACCGCATAACCAACAAGAGCTAAGAGTAGGAAAAATACCAGCAACAAAATCCACGTTTTTCGTTTATTGCTTGCAATTTGATCAAACAACATCTTAGTCACCTAAACCGCTAAAATCAACTTTAGGAACTGCCTTTTCCTCTTCTGGTGTTTGAAGGAAATCTGCTGCTTTAAATCCAAACATTCCAGCGATAATATTGCTTGGGAAAGTTTCTAATTTTACATTGTAGTTGCTGACAACACTGTTGTAGAGTTGACGAGAGTAAGAAATTTTATTTTCTGTGTTTGTTAACTCCTCTTGCAATTTAACAAAGTTGGCACTAGCTTTCAAATCTGGATAGCTTTCTGCAACTGCAAAAATACCTGAAACCTGACGAGTAAGGGCATCACTAGCTTTCATAGCTTCTGCTGGTGAAGTCGCTGCCGCCACTTGGTTACGTAGTTCTGCCACCTTTTCAAGGGTAGAACCTTCATATTTGGCATAACCTTTTACAGTCTCAATCAAGTTTGGCAAGAGGTCATTTCGACGTTTCAACTGAACATCAATCTGACTCCAAGCCTCCTTTGTTTGCATACGATTCTTAACCAAACCGTTATAGCTAACAATCACAAAAATAACAACAAGAGCCAAAACTCCAAGAATAATCCAAGTCATGATATAAGTCCTTTCTGCTTTTAGATTAGTACCAGTATATCAAATTTTTAATGATTGTGGTAAAATAAGATGATACTAAAGAAGGAAATAACTATGAAACCAGAAACATTTTACAACCTGCTTGCCGATCAGAATCTTCCACTTTCGGACCAGCAAAAAAAACAATTTGAACGTTATTTTGAACTCTTGATCGAGTGGAATGAAAAGATTAATTTAACAGCTATTACAGACAAGGAAGAAGTTTATCTCAAACATTTTTACGATTCGATTGCACCCATTCTTCAAGATTTGATTCCCAATGAAACTATCAAACTTCTTGATATTGGAGCTGGGGCAGGATTTCCTAGTCTTCCCATGAAAATCCTCTATCCTCAGTTAAATGTAACTATCATTGATTCTCTCAACAAGCGCATCAACTTCCTCCAACTGTTGGCTCAAGAACTGGATTTGGACGAGGTTCATTTCTACCATGGACGTGCCGAAGACTTGGCCCAAGACAAGAATTTCCGTGCTCAATATGATTTTGTAACGGCTCGTGCGGTTGCCCGCATGCAGGTTTTATCTGAATTGACAATTCCTTACCTTAAAGTTGGCGGAAAACTATTGGCACTCAAGGCCAGCAATGCGCCTGAGGAATTATTAGAAGCTAAGAATGCCCTCAACCTCCTCTTCAGTAAAGTCGAAGACAATCTCAGCTACGCTCTACCTAATGGAGATCCGCGTTACATCACAGTGGTGGAAAAGAAAAAAGAAACACCAAATAAATATCCAAGAAAGGCTGGCATGCCCAACAAACGCCCACTTTAAATTTTTTAGTAAAAAATGTTTACAAAGTTCGGAATTTCTGCTATACTATCACAAGCAAAGGTTTTTAATGTCATCCCGTGAGGTGACGAAGACGCAGAAATATTTAAAACTCTTTAAAGTCTAGATTTTAGAGAAGTCTTACTCTGAGGGCCTATTGCTGTAAAATAATGGGCTCTTTTTTGATGCCCAAAAGTGAGGTTTATATGAAACAAGAATCAACTGTTGATTTGTTACTAGACGTTGACCAACGTCCTTCGGCTGGAAAAGGAATTCTCCTTAGCTTCCAACACGTTTTCGCCATGTTTGGTGCGACCATCTTGGTACCATTAATTTTGGGAATGCCTGTATCTGTTGCCCTTTTTGCTTCGGGTGTAGGAACACTCATCTATATGATTTCAACCGGTTTTAAAGTTCCCGTTTATCTAGGTTCTTCATTTGCCTTTATCACAGCAATGTCACTGGCTATGAAGGAACTAGGAGGGGATGTATCAGCTGCACAAACAGGGGTTATCCTTACAGGTTTTATCTATGTCCTTGTGGCTGCAAGTGTTCGTTTTGCGGGTACAAAATGGATTGATAAACTCTTGCCACCAATAATCATCGGACCTATGATTATCGTTATCGGTCTTGGACTTGCAGGTTCAGCTGTTACCAATGCTGGTCTTGTAGCTGATGGAAACTGGAAAAATGCTCTTGTAGCAGTTGTTACATTCTTGATTGCTGCCTTTATCAATACAAAAGGAAAAGGATTCCTACGAATCATTCCATTCCTCTTTGCCATTATCGGTGGTTACCTCTTCGCACTAACACTTGGCTTGGTTGACTTTACACCAGTCCTTAAAGCTAACTGGTTTGAAATTCCTGGTTTCTACTTGCCATTTAGTACTGGTGGTGCCTTTAAAGAATACAATCTTTACTTTGGTCCAGAAACTATCGCTATCTTGCCAATCGCTATCGTAACAATTTCTGAACATATCGGAGACCATACTGTTTTGGGTCAAATCTGTGGCCGTCAATTCTTGAAAGAACCAGGTCTTCACCGTACTCTTCTTGGTGACGGTATCGCAACTTCTGTTTCTGCCTTCCTTGGTGGACCAGCCAATACAACTTACGGAGAAAATACAGGGGTTATCGGTATGACTCGTATCGCTTCTGTATCAGTTATCCGTAACGCTGCCTTCATCGCGATTGCCCTTAGCTTCCTTGGTAAATTCACTGCCTTGATTTCAACCATTCCAAATGCTGTACTTGGTGGTATGTCAATCCTTCTCTATGGAGTTATCGCCAGCAACGGTTTGAAAGTCTTAATCAAAGAACGTGTTGATTTTGGTCAAATGCGTAACCTAATCATCGCAAGTGCTATGTTGGTCCTTGGACTTGGAGGAGCTATCCTTAAACTCGGTCCAGTTACACTTTCAGGTACTGCCCTATCAGCCATGACAGGAATCATCTTGAACTTAATCTTGCCATACGAAAATAAAGACTAATACTCTTCGAAAATCTCTTCAAACCACGTCAACGTCTCCTTGTCGTAGATATGGTTACTGACTTCGTCAGTTCTATCTACAACCTCAAAACAGTGTTTTGAGCAACCTGCGGCTAGTTTCCTAGTTTGTTCTTTGATTTTCATTGAGTATAGGAGTCTAAACATATCAAAAAACGAGCATTTCCAATTACGGAAGTGCTCATTTTTCTTCTTTATAAAAAAGGAAAGCCCTGCGGCCTTCCTTTGTCTTACTTGCGTTTCTTCTTCGCTTTTTTCATTTTGTTAGCCATTCGTTTCATGGACTGTTTCATAGCAAATTCACCAATTTTACCTTTGAGTCCGCCACCAAACATCTGACTCATATCTGGCATTCCTGCTCCTCCGAGAGCTGACAGGTCAGGCATTCCGCCTTGTCCCATCATTCCTTCAAGGGCAGACATATCCATTCCTCCCATATTTGGCATATTTTTAGGAAGGTTGTTTGGATTGATTCCCATTTGCTTCATCATTTTGTTCATATCCCCAGACATGACACCCTGCATGAGCTGTTTAGCCTGGTTAAAGTCCTTGATGAATTTATTGACTTCGACAAATGTATTTCCAGAACCAGCAGCGATACGACGGCGACGGCTTGGATTTAACAAATCTGGGTTTTCACGTTCTTCAGGTGTCATGGAAGACACAATGGCACGTTTACGAGCAATCTGACGCTCATCTACCTTCATGTTTTGAAGGGCTGGGTTGTTAGCCATACCTGGAATCATCTTGAGCAAGTCTTCCATTGGCCCCATGTTTTGTACCTGATCCAACTGATCAATGAAATCATTGAAATCAAAGGTGTTTTCACGCATCTTCTCAGCCATTTCAAGGGCTTTTTGCTCATCGTATTCCTGAGAAGCTTTCTCAATCAGAGTGAGCATATCCCCCATGCCAAGGATACGGCTAGACATGCGATCTGGGTGGAAGGTTTCAATGTCCGTAATCTTTTCACCTGTACCAGTGAACTTGATAGGTTTTCCAGTTATATGACGAACAGATAGAGCCGCACCACCACGAGTATCCCCATCAATCTTGGTAAGGATGACACCCGTTACTTCCAACTGAGCGTTAAATTCACGCGCAACATTGGCCGCTTCTTGACCAATCATGGCATCAACGACGAGCAGAATTTCATTTGGTTGAGCTAGTGCTTTCACGTCACGAAGCTCATTCATGAGGAGCTCATCAATCTGCAAACGTCCTGCTGTATCAATCAAAACATAGTCGTTGTGATTGGCTTGGGCTTGTTCCAAACCTTGACGAACAATCTCAACAGCTGGTACCTCTGTACCAAGAGCGAAGACAGGCACATCAATTTGTTGCCCCAAGGTCTTAAGCTGGTCGATGGCAGCTGGGCGGTAAATATCCGCCGCAATCATCAAAGGACGGGCATTTTCTTCCTTCTTGAGTTTGTTGGCCAATTTACCAGCAAAGGTTGTTTTACCAGCCCCCTGCAAACCGACCATCATGATAATCGTAGGAATCTTAGGTGACTTGATAATCTCTGCTGTATCAGAACCCAAAACAGCCGTCAATTCCTCATCAACGATTTTAATAATTTGTTGCGCAGGATTAAGGGTATCAATGACCTCATGCCCGACTGCACGCTCACGAACTTTCTTGATAAAGTCCTTTACAACAGGCAAGGCAACGTCGGCCTCAAGCAAGGCCAAGCGAATTTCTTTGGTTGCCTCTTGGACATCAGATTCAGAGATTTTTCCTTTTTTACGTAGGTTTTTAAAGACGTTCTGCAAACGTTCTGTTAAATTTTCAAATGCCATTATTTTCTCCTATTTTTTCAATTCAGTGGAAATCGTCCGAAATGTTGCAAACTCTCTAGTTCTTCGGTTGTGACTTCTTTCATGATTTCATTTGGATATCCCCAACAGCTAAATCCTTCTTTAAGGGCTTGAGGAATAGAATCAGGTGAGAGAATTTGTAGTCTTGTAGGAAATGGTTCCTCTGCAGCTAATAGTTTGCAAGGTATTCCTTTATAGACAACAAGATTTTCCATGATTACTCCCTATTATCAATACTGGTCAAAATCTCAATTTGCTCTTGCAGAAAAGCATCCTCTGGATAACGCTCCAAAATCTGATCAAAAATTTGACTGCGAACAATGTAGTCCGAGTACATGTGCAATTTCATCTCATAATCTTCCAGAATCTTTTCTGTCCGCTTGATATTATCATAGACAGCCTGACGACTGACACCAAACTCCTCGGCAATCTCAGCAAGGCTGTAATCATCAGCGTAGTATAGCTCGATATAATTCATTTGCTTATCTGTCAAAAGCGCCGCATAAAATTCAAAGAGCGCATTCATACGATTGGTTTTTTCGATTTCCATAACTTTTATTATACCAAAAAATAGCCTAATCTACCACACTAGGGAGCCAATCCAAGAAGATAGCTAGCTAAATTTGAAAAAACAAGAGACTAGCCCCAAGTAATTTCCAATTGATAGCCGGCAAAGGGATGTCCCTCTTGATTTTGTAGTTGATAATCTAGTTCAATCTTTTGCCCATCAACTTGATAATGGCTCGTTTGGATGATAAACTCCTGCATGCCCATAGGTGTAGGAATATAAGCTAAACTATCGCTATCCTTTAGAAAGCGCATAATGGTCTTGGGATTGGAAAATCGGCTCATCACAAGTTCTTGACCATGAAATTTAATAACCACTTTTTCCTTTTCCTCATTATAGAAAAGCAGGTAGCTATAATCTCCTTTTTCATGCACTTCCACGTCATAAAGCTGGTCAATCACTTCCAACTGCTCATCAAACTGAATCGTATTTCGCATCCGAATCTTCACATCAAGTCCTCTTTCTTCTCTCTTGTCCTACTATTTTACCAAAAACTCTGGCTTTTTGCTATAATGGTCATATGAACGAAAAAGTATTCCGTGACCCAGTTCACAACTACATCCATGTCAATAATCAAATCATCTATGACTTGATTAATACAAAAGAATTTCAGCGTTTGCGTCGTATCAAACAACTGGGAACTTCCAGTTATACCTTCCACGGCGGAGAACACAGCCGCTTCTCTCACTGTCTAGGAGTCTATGAAATTGCTAGACGAATCACAGAGATTTTTGAAGAAAAATATCCTGAAGAATGGAATCCTGTCGAGTCTCTCTTGACCATGACCGCTGCTCTCCTACATGACCTTGGGCATGGTGCCTACTCCCATACTTTTGAACATCTCTTTGATACAGACCACGAAGCCATTACTCAGGAGATTATCCAAAGTCCTGAAACGGAGATTCACCAAGTTCTGCTACAAGTGGCGCCAGATTTTCCAGAAAAGGTTGCCAGTGTCATCGACCATACCTACCCTAACAAGCAGGTTGTGCAACTCATTTCTAGTCAGATTGATGCAGACCGCATGGACTATCTCTTGCGCGACTCCTATTTTACAGGAGCATCCTATGGGGAATTTGACCTGACTCGCATCCTCCGAGTCATTCGTCCTGTCGAAAATGGTATCGCCTTTCAGCGCAATGGCATGCACGCCATCGAAGACTATGTCCTCAGTCGCTACCAGATGTATATGCAGGTCTATTTCCACCCAGCAACACGCGCCATGGAAGTTCTCCTACAGAATCTCCTCAAGCGCGCCAAGGAACTCTATCCTGAGGACAAGGACTTCTTTGCACGAACATCCCCACATCTCCTACCTTTCTTCGAAAAAAATGTGACCTTGTCTGATTATCTGGCTCTGGATGATGGTGTGATGAATACCTATTTCCAACTCTGGATGACCAGTCCTGACAAGATTCTCGCAGATTTGTCGCAACGCTTTGTCAACCGCAAGGTCTTTAAATCCATTACCTTTTCACAAGAGGACCAAGACAAACTCGCTAGCATGAGAAAATTAGTTGAGGATATCGGCTTTGATCCCGACTACTATACTGCCATTCATAAGAACTTTGACCTCCCTTATGATATCTATCGTCCCGAATCTGAAAATCCACGGACACAGATTGAGATTTTACAAAAAAATGGAGAACTGGCCGAACTCTCTAGCCTGTCTCCTATCGTCCAATCCCTTGCTGGCAGTCGCCACGGAGATAATCGTTTCTATTTTCCAAAAGAAATGTTGGACCAAAACAGTATCTTCGCAAGCATTACCCAGCAATTTTTACACTTGATTGAGAACGATCATTTTACCCCAAATAAAAACTAGAAGAGGAAATTTATGAGTATTAAACTAATCGCCGTTGATATTGACGGAACCCTAGTCAATAGCCAAAAGGAGATCACTCCTGAGGTCTTTTCTGCCATCCAAGATGCCAAAGAAGCTGGTGTCAAAGTCGTGATTGCAACTGGCCGCCCTATTGCAGGTGTTGCCAAACTTCTCGACGACTTGCAGTTGAGAGACGAGGGTGACTATGTTGTGACTTTCAATGGTGCCCTTGTCCAAGAAACCGCTACAGGACATGAGATTATCAGCGAATCCTTGACTTATGAGGATTATCTAGATATGGAATTCCTCAGTCGTAAGCTTGGTGTTCACATGCACGCCATTACCAAGGATGGAATCTACACTGCAAATCGCAATATCGGAAAATATACAGTGCACGAATCAACCCTCGTCAGCATGCCCATCTTCTACCGCACACCTGAAGAAATGGCTAACAAGGAAATCGTCAAATGTATGTTCATCGATGAGCCTGAGATTCTCGATGCTGCGATTGAAAAGATACCAGCCGAATTTTATGAGCGCTACTCCATCAACAAATCTGCTCCTTTCTACCTCGAACTCCTTAAAAAGAATGTGGACAAAGGTTCAGCCATCACTCACTTAGCTGAAAAACTCGGATTGACCAAAGATGAAACCATGGCTATCGGTGACGAAGAAAATGACCGTGCCATGCTGGAAGTCGTTGGCAACCCAGTTGTCATGGAAAACGGAAATCCAGAAATCAAAAAAATCGCCAAATACATAACTAAATCTAACGATGAATCCGGCGTTGCCCATGCCATCCGTACATGGGTACTGTAAAAGGGTATGAATAGACGAAAACCGCTCAGCTGAGCGGTTTTTTCCAAATCAAGAATTTTCTATACCATCATTTTTTTAAATGATCAAGGCAGGTAACTCACTATGAAATAAGCTAAATTACCAATCACTTGATGATCCACCAGCATCAAAACCACCACCTGACCAATCACTTGATGATCCACCAGCATCAAAACCACCACCTGACCAATCATCACTCGACCAAGGCGATGAGGAATCACTACTACTCTCATTATGATACTCATCTGAATTTTTAATATGGTAAGCTGTTAATGCTTTTTGTGACCAAGAACCATCATTTATAAAATCTTTATCATCAGGGTATAATTTATCCTTACCATAATAGAATTTATTAGATCTCCGTTTCCTACCCGAAACCCTACCTTCTGTAAGAAAAAGTACCACAAAAGAAATCATAAAAATTACACCGAAATGATCAAGAATTTCTACTACTAGTTCCCATATAGCTTTAGGGACTTCATAAAAATAATTTCTCTCTACTACAGGTGCATCAGCTAAGTCATAATCTTGATTGGATATGTTTTGGATTATATCAATCACAGCTCCATCATAGTCTTTGGCTCGCATCTTATCACGAGAGGCATCTAAGATTTCCCTAGCTTTTGTATCAGTCAATATAGTAGCTAGGTTATTAGAAGTCTCAATACGAAACTTTCTATCTTTTATAGCAATCAATAATAATGCACCCTTATTTGAATCCGAATAGCCAATTTTCCAAGATCTGGCAATCGTATTGGCTGACTTTTCTAAAGATTCACCATTTAAACTCTCAACAATATAAATACCAATTTGAGTATCCGATTTACCATTTAATTCTATTAGTTTATCTGAAACAACCTCTGATAAATAATGGTTTGGATCATAAATACCATTAGAAGGCCTATCTGGTATCACTAGATCTGCGTGAGTTGGTCCAATGAAAAATAACAGGATTGTAAAAAAAGACATTAAGATTAAAACTATTTTTTTCATCATAAAAGTCGGACCTTCTTTCTTTTAAAAATTTGCAATTTCAATAAGAATGAGAATAAATGATATTCTTTTTAAAATAGAATACTTCGATAAAGTCATCTTTCTATCAATCTATTGTATATGGTAGTTTCATTATAAGTTATTTATCTCACTTAATCAACGTAAAATATAGGAAAATTTGTTCTAAGTTTTTATTAAAACTATTATCTCTTAGTAATGAATACTAGCTTCGAACCTGACCATTAAATCAAGCTTTCTCCATCGTTTTCATACTGGAATGAAGATAGATGCAATTGGCACTATGGCAAGTAATAACTGTGCTAGAAGGTTATTAAGACCACGGGTAAAGAGATTAATTCCATACATTAAGAACCATAAGAACAAACTAACATTCAAAAAGTTCTGCTTGAAGCACCTCACCAATCCTTAGCGATTGGTTGCTTTTTATTGTAAAACTAACTGATTTCATAATAAACTGCTTTCTTACTATCTTAACTATATAGGGAGATTTTTTCTAGTTCGAATTAGAGAAAACTTTTCTGCCTCGATTGGTAAAGAACAGTAATACAAATGTCCATACCTACTTTCAACTAAATTCTCCTCCTTCCATAGTCCATTTCTATTTAAAAATTCTATATCGTCGGAAACAATCGTTACCCATGAATTTGGTTTATCTAAATTATCATCACTTCGTTGAAAAATATCCCATTTTTGTTCATTAAACCAAATATAATCTATAATTTTATATTTTTTTTCAACCTGTTTCTCTGTCAAATATTTTCTATATTGTTTCAACTCTGAATCAAATAATTTATAACCATTATTCTCTGATAAAGGATCATAGGAAATCAAATAATATCCTGTACTATCACAATCAAAGTATTGATGTTCAATTCCATCAACCACTATGTATAATTTATCCATCATCCCTCCACGTAATACATTTTACCATAGTTACAACTACAAACTATCAGGGCTTACGTCACTCATTTCCTGACTCCGTCTGTTCTATATTTTGTTCATTCTCCCGTTTCTCATTGAAATCTTTAAATGTTTTATCAATGACCCTCTTAACTCCATTCCAGAAATATGGTAAGGGTAATTTTGACTCTCCTTACTTGAAGTTTGACTTTGTGTACTTTCTTCAGTTGAAGAGGTCTCGTTCAAATCTGATGTTGTCGTAGTAGATGTAGGTTCAGAATTTGAACTTTTCTTTGACTTAGGAATGTAGTTACTATCAATTTTAGGTATATTTTTAATTTCCTCAATAGTAGGAATTTTAGGATTTTCTTTAACAGGTCTATACAACATCGAAAATGTGAAGAATAAGGCTAACACCGATGCGATAAACGGAAATATCTTTTTATCTGATTCATCTGAGGGAACCTTAACTACACTGGTACTAAGTGCCTTCCATTCAGGGTGTACTTCTTCGATGGCTTTTTTCTCTTGCCAAAGCGGAACGAGAAAGAATTGGTTGAAAGGTACAACTGTAGCCATAGCTGTCGCTCCTAATGGAATAATCCTATTGGAATTTACAATAAGCACGATACTTAGTATAGATAATAATACGAATAGAACTATTACTAATACTAGTCGCATTTTATATTCTTTTTTAATCTGGAGATATCTTTCTTTGGATAGCTTTTCTTGATCTTGATTGGGATGATTTGAGTCTTCCGATATGTTTTCCTTATCTGAAAAAATGTCATCATCAGGTAATTCTACTTTCAAACTCGTATCCGAATTCTGCAATACCTTCTGAACCGCTGCAAGAAAGGCTAATCCATTATCAGATGGAGAATATTGGAAGGTGATATGGATGACTTTTTTATCAAAGCTATCGCCATATCGCTCTACATATTGCTTACTTTCGAGGAAGTAGATGTAGTTGTTGATTTTTTCTTGCAGAATTTCAAGATGGACTGCTTCTATTTCTTCCTCCCAGTCAATTGGATCCACAAGGAGTAACTCTAAATGACTATCTACAACACCAATAGAGTCTAGTTCGCTAGGTTTCAGTTTTGAAACAATGGATTTGGTGACAATTTGTCTAAATTCCTCTGCTGTAAAAAGACGACGAGTATTTCCTGGTTTTTTTAAAATAAAGGAAGGATGATTTTTGATGAAGAGCTTATCGAATTCATCTTGTGTATACTGTTTTTTAGATTTCCAAAAGCCATATTGTGCATAATTCATCAACTCTTTACCAGTATGTTCTCCCGACATATAGCTGTCAGCAGCTTATTTGGGGATTTCTCTAACCACTTCTGGGCAGATAATATTAAAAGTTGGATAACGCAAGAAATACTTATTTCCATCTTGACAGATTTCCAACATATCTTTTTGACTAGTATAAACCGACTTCATTTTTAATATCTGTTAGCTCCTTGTGTTTTTTTAAATATTTCATTCCATACCATTCTTCCACTGATTTTCCTTCCCATTCGCGGTATTCTTCAGGATATTTCCATTTATAGTAGGCTTGTAGCATATAGGGAAACATGAAATAAACTTCAAAAGCAACAACTAAAATATTAAGAATCAGTATTGAAGCCAAAATACCGAGTCCTCCAATCAAATTATTCCTAATCTCCATCGAACTTGAGAAAAAAATACGAATGACTAGCCAAATTGCTACAACCAAACCACCATACTTGGCAATTATGCTAAACATCTTGCCGAAGAATCTATCACTAAAACTTTTCTTTAGACTTGTCCCATATAACAACATTCCTAATAACTCACACTCAGAAAGAATCATTGAAATAATTATTAATAATATCAATCCTACAAAAGTGAACATTCCCCAAAATCCAGCTACTGCATAAATTAAGTTTAGAGAAAAAAGATTGAGTTCAACAACTAGCCAGATAATAAAGGTAACCATAAAATGGAATTGGCCCCTATAAATCAAAATAAACTGCTGATTGTATCGCTTCCCTAGTATAATCAATAAAATCCATATTGCAAGTGCTATCCAAAATACCCAGTACGGAAGAAAATTAATGTCGGGTAAAGGGACTGTTAAATCTCTAGGATCAGAATGGTAAAATAAATAATCATTTAAAGCTACAATCAACCAATTGGGACCAATTATAAATAGGAAAGTCAGAATTACCAGCCAAACATATGATTTTTTTGTTCCTCTAAATTGCTCTTTTTTTAAAGCATCTTGGTAAATGTCCCGAGCAAATTTCCCTGAGACGACATCATCTAATAAATTTAAACTCTCCTCAAAACTTGCTTTAAAAATTGATTTCTTCATACTTTTCACCCAAAAACTATTCTAATAACTCCTTGTGTTTTTTTAAATATTTTTTTCCATACCACTCTTCCACTGATTTTCCTTCCCACTCACGATACTCTTCAGGATATTTCCATTTATAGTAGCCTTCTAAAAAGAAAGGAAACTCCAAAAATACAATTATGGCTATTAAACCAATATTTAACAAAATCCAACATATAAAGAGGCCAAAACCAGTTATAGAAGATGAAAAATTAATAGAAAAAGCTTTGAAAATATAATTAACAATCACAGCCAAGCCCAATATACCGGCTCCATAAATAGCAATACCTTTGGCAATTTTATCTTGTAAGGTAGGTAACTTAACTTCTCCATACATTCGTTTTTTCAAACTTCTAAGCTCCGTTCTTAACATTACATAAGCCAAGAATACTAGAAGTCCAAAAAATACCAAGATCCCCCATGTTGTTAATATAGGTAACGTAATTGTTATAGCTAGCAAATTAAATTCAAACATAAACCATATCGTAAAAGTTATAATATGAAAGCGATAACGATAAGGGAGGATAAACGTCCGTTTAAATAATTTACCCATTAATACCAATAACAACCAAATTAATAAACAAATTAAATACACTTCAACTGTTAGTAAAGGATGCTGAGAAATAGGCAATCTCAAATCCTTAGGATCAGAATCATGTAAGGACATCGCAACAACAAGGATCATGAAATTTAAACCTATCGGAAACAACAGACTAAGAATAAAAGTTTTAATACCAAACCAAAAAGAGGGTCTCCCTTTCTTAAAGGCTTTCCCAAGTTTATTATAATAATCTTTTTTCTGATACTGTAAAAACCCATCATCTAATAAATTTAAACTCTCCTCAAAACTTGCTTTAAAAATTGCTTTCTTCATCCTTTTCACCCAAAAACTATTCTAATAACTCCTTGTGTTTTTTTAAATATTTTTTTCCATACCACTCTTCTACAGTTTTCCCTTCCCAATCACGGTATTCTTCGGGATATTTCCATTTGTAATAACCTTCTAAAAAGAAAGGAAACTCCATGAATACAATCATGGCGATTACACCAATATTTGATAGAATCCAAAATATAAAGAGACCTAAAAGAGTTACGGAAGAAGAAAAATTAATAGAAAAAGCTTTGAAAATATAATTAACAATCACAGCCAAGCCCAATATGCCTGCTCCATAAATAGCAAGGCCTTTGGCAATTTTATCGAGTAAGGTAGGTGACTTAACTTCTCCATACATTCGTTTTTTCAAACTTCTAACCTCTGTTCTTAACATTACAAAAGTCAACAATACTTGAAGCCAAAAAAGTACTAAGATCCCCCATATTGATAATATAGGTAAAGACATAGTTGTTGCCAGCAAATTAAATTCAAACACAAACCATATTATAAAAGTTATAATATGAAATCGATAACGATAAGGGAGAATAAACGTCCGTTTAAAGAATTTACCCATTAATACCAATAACAACCAAATTAACAAGCAAATTAAATAAAGCTCGACTGTTAGCAAAGGATACTGAGAAACTGGTAACCTTAAATCTTTAGGATCAGAATTTTGCAATGATAGGGTAACAGCAAGGAGCATGAAATTTGCACCTATCGGAAACAACAGACTAAGAATAAAAGTTTTAATGCCAAACCAAAAAGAAGGTTTCCCTTTCTTAAAGGCTTTCCCAAGTTTATTATAATAATCTTTTTTCTGATACTGTAAAAACCCATCATCTAATAAATCTAAACTCTCTTCAAAACTTGCTTTAAAAATTGATTTCTTCATAATTTTCACCCAAATCCTATTTTAATAACTCCTTGTGTTTTTTTAAATATTTTTTTCCTTACCAGAAATCTAGATCCTAATACTTAATCCGATCTCATAATAAGGAGAGAAATCCCAACCAAATTAGTACATATATTTTCTCCTATTATACCACACCTCTATTTTCATCTGAAATGGTTTCCATTTTAGGACAAGAAAAAAACACTGATCATTCAGTGCTTTTTCGATTGAACTATTGCCCCCTGCTGGAATCGAACCAGCAACTACTCCTTAGGAGGGAGTTGTTATATCCATTGAACTAAGGGAGCTAGATAAAAACTCTGCTGAAAAAGCAGAGTTTTTTAGTCGAATTAACGACGGATTTCTTTGATACGAGCTGCTTTACCTTGAAGAGCACGCAAGTAGTACAATTTCGCACGACGTACTTTACCGTAACGAACAACTTCGATTTTTTCAACACGTGGAGTGTGGATTGGGAAGATACGCTCAACACCTACACCGTTAGAGATTTTACGAACTGTGTAGTTTTCTGAGATACCAGCACCTTTACGTGCGATAACAACACCTTCAAAAATCTGGATACGTTCACGGTTACCTTCGACAACTTTCGCGTGTACACGAACAGTGTCACCAGGACGGAATGATGGGATATCTGTACGAAGTTGACCTTCAGTCAAGCTTTGGATTAATGGATTCATTTTATTCTCCTATCTTTGTCAATCTTGAGGAATCTTCCTCAGCGGATAAACTGTATTTTTGTGCGTCCATTACACACAAGATACAGTTTACCAAATTTCCACAAAAAAGTAAAGAAATTTATAGCAGAATTCCTAAAAAAATCGCAATCAAACCACCTAGGTAGGTCAAAGTCAGGTAAGAATAAAAGACCTTCTTATCACTTAACAGTCTTTGGAGTTCGTCATTCAAGGTCGAAAAAGTTGTCAGACCGCCACAAAATCCAGTTGCTAGAATAGCATAGACTTCCTTAGACTCCACATGGTTGTAGAGCAAGCCAATCAGCAAACACCCTAAAAGATTGGCTATTAGCGTTCCAAGTGGCAATTTAGAAGCTTGATTATAGCGAGAAAATAAATAACGCACTAAAGCTCCGAAACCACAAGCAATTGCAAGATAGACGATTACCATTTCTTCCTCCCCAAATAGTAAGCCAAGAGTAGACCTCCACCAATACTCAAAAGCAAATACATAACTAAACTAAGATAACGCCCTGTATCCAGTAGTTTCACAGCATCAAGCATGAGACTAGAAAAGGTTGTCAAACCACCACAAAAACCTGTACCCAGTGCTAAAACAACACCTTTACTTGTCCCTTTATAGACCAGATAGCCCTTGACAAGATAAACCAGGCAGAAAATTCCTAGATAGTTGACAAGAAGGGTTCCCCAAGGGAAATCTGGACTGGCTGGCAACCAAGTAGAAACCAGGTAGCGCACGAGTCCGCCCAACATAGCAGCTAGAAAAATCCCTAGCGGATAAAATTGTTCCTTTTTCATTTGATATTTTGATCCTGATAATCACGCGAACGTTTGAGTATGTCCGAAAAAGTCGCTACAATAGTCTCCTGATAGTGCTTGTCCTCTACACGACTCCTAACCTTTTCAAAGATAATTGCTTCTCTCTTGGTATCTAAAATCGGTTTACCTGAAGCTTTCTTATAGGCAACTACCCCCTCAACCAAATGCATTCGTTCTTCTAAGAGCTTGACGATTTGGTCGTCGATTTGATCAATTTCTTGACGAATAATATCTAAATCCATACAGTCTCCTCCTTTATTTGAATTATTGTATCAAAAAGCCAGCAAATAGGCTAGTAAAATCCCAACTCACGATAAGAAAAATGCACTGATTGATTGCATCAGCGCACGTTTATGCTTATCCTACTTTAGCAGCCAATTCTTCTGCGAATTGTTCCAAGCGTTCAATGTCTTCTTCCTCAGCAGAGAGATCAACTTTAACACACTCTGAACCTTTTTCAGCTCCTGTCGCTACAAAAACGCGATCAAAGTCATCGACAGCCTTACAAAATTCATCGTAGAAAGTATCTCCTGAGCCGACCACTCCGTAGATTTTGCCATTCAAGTTGAGATCTGCTAGGTCTTCGTAGAAGTCCATCATCTCATCTGGCAATTCTCCATCACCATAAGTATAGGTCGCAACGATAGCGATGTCTGCTTCCAAGAAGTCTGAAGCGTCAACAGTTGTACATTCATCAACATCGACATCCAAGCCCAAGTCACGTAATTTGTCTGCTATAATATCTGCAATTTCTTCGGTATTACCGGTCATACTGGCAAATACAATTTTTGCTAATGCCATATCGTCCTCCTCAATTTATCTTTCTCCATTATATCACATCTTTTTCATTTTAAAAATAAAAATTCTTGTGCTACAATGAAATGAGAAAGAATTGAGGTTATTTATGGAAATTTGCCATCAAATTTTAGAAAAAATTAAAGAATACGACACGATTATCATTCACCGTCATATGAAACCAGACCCTGATGCCTTGGGAAGTCAGGTGGGTTTGAAAGCTCTTCTCAAACATCATTTCCCAGAAAAAACTATCAAAGCAGTTGGTTTTGATGAACCAACTCTAACTTGGATGGCTGAGATGGATCTTATTGAAGATAGTGTCTACCAAGGGGCACTTGTCATCGTCTGTGATACGGCGAATACTGCTCGAATCGATGATAAGCGCTATAGTCAATGTGATTTTCTCATTAAGATTGACCACCATCCAAATGATGATGTATATGGTGACCTATCTTGGGTAGATACTAGTTCAAGCAGCGCTAGCGAGATGATTACCTTATTTGCCCAAACAACCCAACTGACCTTGTCAGATCGCGCTGCTGAGTTGCTCTTTGCAGGAATTGTTGGTGATACAGGTCGCTTCCTCTACCCTTCTACCACTTCACGGACTCTTCGCCTGGCCGCTTATTTGAGAGAACATAACTTTGACTTTGCGGCTCTCACTCGCAAAATGGACACTATGAGTTACAAAATTGCTAAACTTCAAGGATACATCTACGACCATCTGGAAGTGGATGAAAATGGTGCAGCTCGCGTTATCCTGAGTCAAGAAGTCTTGAAACAATTCAATGTTACCGATGCTGAAACTGCAGCTATTGTCGGTGCACCTGGACGCATTGACAGTGTGAGTCTCTGGGGAATTTTTGTGGAGCAGGCTGATGGCCACTACCGCGTTCGCTTACGCAGTAAAATTCATCCTATCAATGAAATTGCCAAAGAACATGATGGAGGAGGCCACCCTCTAGCAAGCGGTGCTAATTCCTATAGCCTAGAGGAAAACGAAATCATCTACCAAAAGTTAAAAAACTTGCTTAAAAACTGATAAAATACTTGCCAAACTTTTCAGAATCTGATAGACTAGTATGGTAACAATCTATGGCTCGCAAAGAGACCATGGCAGAAAGGAAATATTGCAAAATGAAAAAAGATATCCATCCAGAATATCGCCCAGTTGTCTTCATGGACACAACTACTGGTTACCAATTCCTTAGCGGTTCAACAAAACGCTCTAACGAAACAGTTGAGTTCGAAGGCGAAACTTACCCATTGATCCGTGTGGAAATTTCATCAGACTCACACCCATTCTACACTGGACGTCAAAAGTTCACTCAAGCAGATGGACGCGTGGATCGTTTCAACAAAAAATACGGTCTCAAATAATGATAAAAAAGAACAGTTTCGACTGTTCTTTTTTGTTTCTTGAAATCAACTGCTGTTTCCATGTTCCAGACTCGTACTCTTCGAAAATCTCTTCGGTAATTTAATGTTAGGGGATTTATACTAACAATAGACTTTTAACCCTAAAATTGATAAAATAAAAAGGAAAATAAGATAAAAGGAAACTGTAAATCACCATGATGAACATGCAAAAATTGAACATACTGTTTTTAATTTTTGTAAACATCAAAAAAGTTGGTTTAAAAGGATTTTAAGTCCTTAAGATTTTTTATCCAACACTACTATTCACGCATCCAAGACAAAATCTTGGCAAAAAAATACAGTAGCAAAGAGTACACCAAACTACCACTCATTATGGGCGGTAGTTTTCTTTTCGTCTAAAATAGAGATAAAAAGATAGGTGGTAGCCTTATGCGTTACGGTTATGTTCGAGTATCTACAAGAGAACAAAATATCGATAGACAATTTTCAGCCTTGGTAGAAAATAAATTAGCAAAAGAAAATATTTTTATTGATTATGTTTCAGGAAAGGATTTTGACAGAATAGAATATCAAAAATTATTAACTACCTTGAAGGAGAATGATGAATTAGTTATTAAATCAATTGATAGATTGGGAAGAAACTATGATGAAATTTTAGAACAATGGCAATCAATTACTAAGAAAAAGAAAGTAAATATAACTGTTTTAGATTTCCCCTTATTAAACACAAAGAACAGCGATGACAATATCACAGGAAAACTAATATCCGATATCGTTTTGCAAGTTCTATCTTATGTGGCACAGTTTGAAAGAGAACAAATCAAACAAAGACAAATGGAAGGAATACGAGAAGCAAAGAAAAAAGGGAAAAAATTCGGTAGACCAAAATTGCTTGTTCCGAATAATCTCCCTGATGTAATAGCTCAATATACGAAAAAAGAAATAACCTTACGAGAAGGTGCAGACATCTTAGGAGTATCAAAAAGCACCTTTCATAATTGGATAAAAAATTCATAGTTCCTGTCAAAAAACCTAGGATTTTTTGGACAGGAAATACACTTTATTTTAGAATCATTTTCGTCAGAAAAAAGGTTCTAAAATCCAGTATTTTGACCGATTATTATTACACTACCATTCTATCAAGTTTGTCCAAAAAAGTCTAGATTTTAGGACAAACTGATTACTTTACAACAAATAAAAATAGGGAGTATTAAATGAATGCACAAACAAACTAAAAAATTCACACTTGCAACTATCTCAGCTCTATCACTTCTTGGCACTGGAGTCATCACAGCTAATCAAGTATCAGCTAGCGAGAATACGAGTACTGAAAAACAAATAGAGGCAACAATTACAAAAGTTGAAATTGATTATTTTGGACTTAGCTTCGAAGGCAGACTTTCAGAGCCACTACAACACGGAGGTGATAAGGCTGCTAAGGGAAATGTTACTTTGATTGATAAAGCGACCGGAAAAATTGTGTACCAAAGTCACGATGCTGTCATTTTTAGTGGCTTAACTAAAGATGTCAGTGATCAATTTTTACAACCTTTATTTTATAGCAATCAATTTAAAGGTGATATTTTTGTTTCAGAACAATTTCCAGATGGAACATATATTTTGGAGATGTCTGGAGAAGCTGGTTCGCCTTACGATGACTTAACTGATACAAGAAAACGTGTCTTTAAAGTTAGAAAAGATGTGACTATCGGAAATCCTTCTACAAATTCAAATACTAACACAACAACTCAATCAGGTTCGAATTCTAATATCTCAGGTAGTTGGCTACAATCTGGTTCTCGTTGGTGGTACAAACACGCCGACGGTTCCTATACAACTAATGGCTGGGAAAAAATCAATGGTGTTTGGTATCGTTTTGACAACTCTGGCTGGATGCAAACTGGCTGGGTAAAAGACGGTAGCTGGTACTATCTCGACGGTTCAGGTGCGATGAAGACAGGTTGGGTCAAAGATAACGGTAGCTGGTACTATCTTCAAGACTCAGGCGCTATGAAAACTGGCTGGATGAAGGTATCTGGTAAATGGTACTATGCTTATAGCTCTGGTGCACTAGCAATCAATACGACAACACCTGATGGCTACCGTGTCAATTACAACGGTGAGTGGGTCTAACATACAATAGAAATAGATTAAGGAGACAATTATATGAACAAAGTGATAAAAATTGAAGATGAAACAGTTTATGTTGGAAAAGGTGATAATGGCCAATTTACTGCAATTTCAAGAAAAAGTTTTGGTTTTGAACCACAAGTAGGTGATTACGTAGAATTTTATCAAAACGGTGATGAGTATATTGTTTCAAAAATAGATAACACATCTCCAGCTAGCTCTAGCCAACATTCAAATGGAGTGAGTGATAAATCTAAACTGGCCGCAGCCTTATTTGCCCTATTTTTAGGAGCACTTGGTGGATACGATTTTTACATCGGAAATTCCAAACAAGGATACAAGCGTATCGGTATAACTCTGCTAGCTTTCATTCCTATTTTATTGCCATTTGTTTTACTAGCAAATGCAATTTGGAATATTATAATTACTATTCAAGTTTTAACGTCCAAAACTGGTAGCAAATGGCACCAAGATGCTCAAGGTTTAGAATTGCAAGATTAAACATATGAAAAAATTATTTCTATTCAGTATTAGTATTTTAGCTATCTCTATTTTAACGGCTTGCCAACATCAGAGTGAAAATACTTCTGCAACAAGTTCTGAAGCGATTGCCTCAAGTACTAGTTCCACTTCTTCCACATCGGAAGAAAAGCAAACTGACTACACCCTGTACAATACTGTCCTTAAAGAATATGCAAAAGTACTAGATGGTTCACCAGCTTCACATACAGAGGTCAATTCAAAAGCAAACTTAAAAAATACTTATCCTAACGAATATTCTGGATTACAGTATAGCTTGTATGATTTAGACCAAGACGGTACGGACGAACTTTTGATTGCCCTAAAAATGGATTCTAACTATTACGATTTATTAGATATTCGAACTCTTAAAAATGACGAAGTTATTCGACTGACCAATGCAGAAAATAATCTAGACTTTATTGGAGAACGCGTTCATTTTAATCCTTTAGAAAACGGCTATTTCCAATTATCTACTCGAGTATCTGCTAATCAAATCCAAGTCAAACTATACAAGTTGAATCAGGATAGAACACGGTTAGAGTTAGTTAGCGAATCAGATACAGAAGAGGGACTGGGGACAAAACCACCTTACCTTGACATAAGGTCTTTCTCTTGGAAATCTGTCACAAGCCTCATAAATGGAGAAATAAGCCTTCCATCAGAAAGTAAAGGAATGGATATTTCTGCAATTCAAAATGGAGATTTTTCTAGTGTCGCAGGAACTTGGAGAAATGGTACAGGTATTGAATTTACTTTCGATAAAAATGGCTTGGTAAGTGATCATTCCAAAGTTTCAATTGAACATGCTAAAGAAACCGACCGCTATCTTAAAGCAAGTTTACTTTCTAAAGCTGGTGGTGCTGGTGGTGCAGCTATTGCCTTTTTACCAGCAGGAATCCCTATAACCATGTCTGTCACCTCTTCTTCAGATAATGGCTATACTGACTCGTCTGATATTACACAAGACCGCTTATGGTTTGGACACCAACTCATCAATGGCAGTACTGAGGGATTTTTCTACAAAGTAGAATAGTGTTAGTAACCCCTTAGACTAGCTCATAAAATATCTGATAACATTTCATAAACACATATAGGATAAATATTCTTATGCTCTTAGAATATCTATCCTATATTTTTATTCCCTTTACATCCCTATTGATACTAAATGAATTCACTCAGAAAAAGATTAGACTTTTAACCCCAAAATTGATAAAATAGGAAAGAAAATAATTGTAAAAAGGAAACTGTAAATCACTATGATGAACATGCAAAATATGATGCGTCAAGCACAGAAACTTCAAAAACAGATGGAACAAAGTCAAGCAGAACTTGCTGCTATGCAATTTGTTGGCAAATCTGCTCAAGACCTTGTTCAAGCGACCTTAACTGGAGATAAGAAAGTTGTCAGCATTGACTTCAATCCAGCTGTCGTTGACCCAGAAGATCTTGAAACTCTTTCAGATATGACTGTTCAAGCCATCAACTCTGCTCTTGAACAAATCGATGAAACTACCAAGAAAAAATTGGGTGCTTTCGCTGGAAAATTGCCATTCTAAGCATAAGAAAAACAAGCATTCATGAGAATACTTGCCTATCATGGGAGGAACAACTGTTCCTCTTTTTGCTTACTAAAAATTAAAGAATTCTATTGCCTGTTTAAACAGTAAATCCATATACTCTGGGTCTTCTTGGGCAATGGTAACTTGTTCTTGAACCATTTCCAAGTCATCTGTTATCATACCATCAGCTCCCAAATGAACTGATTTATCAAAGGACTCTGAACTATTGATGGTCCACACGTACAATTTCTGATCGGTATTCCAAAGCTTGTTGACAAAATTTTCATCTAAAGTTGAATACTCCATGGTGTAACCTGTAGCCTTGGTTCTTGGAAAAATACTATTATAAGGTAGGATTAAAAAGACTGGAATTTGAGTATCGTAGGCTAAAACCTGGTCAATCACATGGTAGTCCAAGGATTGCATTTGGTGACCATTCTGCTTAAGAACAGTTCCATATTTTTCCATAAAGCGTTTCATCATATCTGGGCTATCTTTTCGACTGGTTTTAATCTCAATAAGAAGTTTTTGATGCAATTCATTGGCTTTATTGAGATAGTCATCAAAACTGGACACCTTGCTATGATAACCATTTTCTGAAATATCAAGTTTGGTTAATTCTTTCAAAGTTAGATCCTGTGGATTGGCATTAACTCCTGTCAGATTCTTGATATTGGCATCATGCATCATGACAAACTGGCCATCTTTTGTTTCCTGAATATCTGTCTCAACGAAATCTGGAGATAACTGAGCGGTTTTTTCTAGTGATTGGACTGTATTTTGCACACCATTCTTATTGGATACTCCCCTGTGAGAGATAATCAAAGGTTTATTGGCAACTGGAGCTTCTAAATAAACATAACCCTCAAGAGCGAAAAAGATACAAGCACAGCCCATCACTCCCCATCTCATCCAGTGGTCTTTCTTTCTCCTTGGTGTGATTTCTAGTTCTTCTCCTGTTAAGAAGGAAACAAACTTAATGAGAAAGTAAGTCAAGGCCATATAGTGGAAATTCTTAATCAAGACAAAGTTAATAATTCCCATCACAAGAGATTCCTTATGGGTCAAACCATCCATCAGTGCCTGACTTGCCAAGATTGGAATCAATAAAAGAATGAAAAATAGATACGTTTTGACGATAATCCAAAGCAAGTTCCAAATATAAAACCAGGAGTGATTTTTTGTCTTCTCTAGACTGTATCTGACTGCTTCTTTGACTGTTTTCTTCTCAAACAAAAGCTGGGGTAGGGCAAACATCAAACGTACTGAAATGTAAAACAGCAGCAAGGCTAGAACAGTGATTACCAAACCGACCAACCAATACTTATCTTCTACATAGGCTACTATGAATTCCGGAATGACGATTTTATTGAGGTAATAAATCTTTAAAATCTTTCGAATTAATGGAAAGAGCATCATTACATAAAAGAAAATAAAGGCCATTTTGGAAATCGTCACTTGCTTCATAAACAAGAAACTTTGACGAAAGACCTTGCGACTGTACTCCAGCAAAGTTCTCTTTTCATGATAGAGGAGGTGTCGAGCTCCGATAAAGAGGAGTCCTATCTGGTAATAGGCGATTAGTAAATTAACGATTACCAGAACAAATAAAGCAAGACTAACAAAGGGAGAACCCTTTATAATGGCAAAAAAATTGTTGTAGGAAAGAAAAAGATAACCTGTCTGACGGAGCAACAGTCCAGCAATCCAAGAATTAAGTGGCAACCAGACAAACTCAATCATCATAAATATCAAGAAAAAGAGGAAGAGTATTTTATCTAGATTAAAGTATATCTGCTTAAAACCTAGATTTTTAGATTTTTCAGGTTTCATAGGCACTCCTAGTCAAATAATTGAGACAAGTCCAAGCCTCCAAAAGGATTGTTTGATAGGCTACTTTCTGTCTCTAACAATTCTCTAGCTAGATCTGACTCTAAGAAGGACTCGTAAACACGCGCCGTCATACGAGCATCCTCCAAGCTATTATGAGACTGACCTTGAAATCCAAGAAATGAGGCAACTGTTTGCAATTTGAGATTGGCAATACCATGTAAATCAGAACTCCGACGTTCAAAGGCTTCATCATACAAATCCACCTTGTACTGCTGGCTGTAGTCTAAACCATGATCCGCTAAAATAGGCAAATCACTTTTAGCAGCGTTGTAACCTACCATTGGCAAAGAACCCACAAACTCTTGGAAATCTTTTATGACTTTCTCCACTGGAGGAGCATCTTTTAAGGTCTCAGCTGTAATTCCAGTCAATCCATTGATAAAGCTTTTTAGAGGAACGCTGGTATGGACATAGGAATCATAGGCATCGATTTCCTGACCATCTCTAAAACGCACTGCCGATACTTGAATTAGGTGTGTTTGCCCTTCATGCTGATTAAATTCTAAATCAAAAGCAATGTAATCTTCTAATCGTTCCATTTTCTACCTCTCCTATACTGTTATTTTATACTCTTCGAAAATCAAATTCAAACCACGTCAACGTCGCCTTGCCGTACTCAAGTACAGCCTGCGGCTAGTTTCCTAGTTTGCTCTTTGATTTTCATTGAGTATTACTTGAGCAACTATACTATTTAGAAACAAAAGAAGCCATCAGGTTAGCATTTAACCTAAACAGCTCCTTGATTATCCTCCAAATAAACGAGCAAAAAAGCCTTTCTTAGTGAATTGGACTTCTTCTTTTGCTTGGTCCAGCTCTAGCTTAAGATTTTCTTGATCCTTCATGGCTTGAAGGGTCAATTGTTGCTGCTGATCGAGTTGTTTGTCTTTCTCAGCAATCTGACGGTCTTTGATACGCATCTGCTCGTCTTTTTCTGATAACTGACGATCCTTGGCTTTTAATTGTTCATAAAGACGCAGAATTTCTGCATTCTTCTCATCGACCAGAATCTCCATCAGTTCACGCTGCTTGACATCTTCACTGACAGGCTCATCTTCAAAAATCGTTTTTTTATAGATTTCTTCTAGCTTAATCAAGCCACTTCTGGTAACTACCGTTACCCCTTTGTCATTTTTATCTGTGTCTTCTTCTGGTAATTCTTTGACACGGTTATTGATTGCTTGGCGAGATAATCCTAAGACCTCTGCAATCTCACTGACGGTCATTTCAATACTCATAATATCCTCTGAAACGTTTTCTAGCTTTTCTTTACTTAAATCTTATCATAAGCTAGATAAACTGTCAAATTTCCGCTTAATCTAAGGCCTTCAAAAAGGTTAATAAGACTTGGGCAGAGCGACGTCCAGCTTCGATAATAAACTCATCAAAAGAGATGTTTGCTTCATGGTTGGCATTGTCACTCATAGCTCGGATAACTAAGACTGGAAGATTAAGGGCATGCGCCGCCTGAGCAATAGCTGCTCCCTCCATCTCAACTGCTAAAACTTCTGGGAAATGGGACTTAATCGCTTCTATCTTGTCATTTCCTGCAACAAAACTATCTCCTGTAGCAATCAAACCAAGATGCCAGTTCTGGTCCAATTGAGATAGACTCTCTTGGATTTGAGCAATAAAGGTTTTATCTGATTCGAAATAAAGCGGTTGTTGCGCCATTTGTCCATATGCATAGCCAAAAGCTGTAACATCCACATCATGATAGACTAATTTATCAGCAATCACAACATCTCCAACAGCAATACCCTCTGCTACTGCTCCAGCAGATCCCGTGTTAATCAAAGCATCCACTTGGAAATGATCAGCCAAAATCGCCACACTCATAGCAGACATGACCTTACCAATTCCACTTTCTACAAGAACGACTTCATGAGAGGCAATGGTTCCTGTGTGATAGGTATTCCCTAAAACAACTTGCTCCTGGGCATTGTCTAAATGCTGGACCAGATACGCCAGTTCTTCTGGCATAGCCGCAATAATTCCTATTTTCATTTCAATTCCTTTTCTATTACAAAAGTTTCATTGCTAAGACAAGCAAAATCAAGAGAAAGATGACAGCGAATAAGATTTTATTCAACTTAGAATTGAAGACATTTCTCTTGGTATTTTCAATGCGACGGCTTTTATGAATAGACGGTTCGACCTGAATCTTCAAAGTTTCCTGGCTAAAACCATGATCCTTAGGATTGGCATAACCAAAACGGGAAGAAGAGGTTGGTAAAATTTTTGTCTCCTCATCATCTAGCAAAGGGGGACCTGAAATCTTTTCGCCTCTATTAGCTCTTTCAATCATTTCATCCGTTAATAAAGGTTTACCCATACTGACCTCCTCTATCTTTTCTGCAATTCCCAGTATTGAACAGCCATAATCGTCTTGGCATCACAGATATGACCTGATTGGATTAATTCCTTGGCTTCTTCTAAGCTCACTTCAAGAACTTCTAAGGTTTCATCCTCATCCTGCGGACGCGGATTTTCCACTTTAGTCAAATCGCTTGCTCGGTATAGTTTTAACTTTTCATTACAAAAGCCAATGGCCGAGTAAAAATCGTACAAGAGTTCTAATTTCCCTGTATAGGCTGTTTCTTCCTCTAATTCACGAAGTGCTGCTGCGACAGGGTCTGTGTTTTCTCCTACTTCCAATTTTCCGGCTGGAATTTCATAAGAGGCTGCTTCAATGGCTTTGCGGTACTGCTTGACCAAGATGAGTTTTTGCTCATCCGTTACAGCTAAAACACAGACAGCTCCATTGTGGAAAATCAAATCCCGTTGGGCAGTTCCCTTTCCTTCTGGTAATTCAACCTGATCTTGGACCAGTTTAAATATTGGTCCTTGATAGATCTCTTTTCGGCTTAGCGTTTTTTCTTCAAATTCCATGATAGGCTCCTACTGATTCTTAGGATGATGAGGAAGGCGTGTTGCATATTCGTCTTTATTAACCTGACGACCGCGACCAATAGCAATAGCATCCGCCGGCACGTCTTTAGTAATAGTTGAACCAGCACCAACGAGAGAATTGTCACCAAGTTCTACTGGCGCAATAATGGTTGAATTTGAACCCACAAAGACATTGTTTCCAATGACTGTCTTGTATTTGTTTTTGCCGTCATAGTTGACTGTAATGGTTCCTGCACCAAAATTAACCTTGCTACCCACTTCACAGTTTCCGATATAAGTCAAATGACCAGCCTTGGTATTCTCACCGATAGAAGAACCTTTCACCTCAACAAAGTTACCAATATGAACTTGTGCACCTAGAGATGAACCTGGACGAATGTGGGCGTAAGGACCGACTGTTACACCGTCTGCAACACTGCTTTCCTCAATCATAGAATTGGTAATGACAGCTCCTGCTCCGATAGTGCTGTCCACTACATACGTTCCATTTGTCAAAACAGTCTCAGCACCAATTTTCGTATGCCCTTTCAAGGTAACGTTGGCTTCGATTTGAACTTCGGGAGCAATCTCAACATCAATATCGATATAAGTTGCTTCTGGGTTGACAAAGCTAACACCGTTGACCATGTGCTGATGATTGATGCGACGACGCATAACCGACTCAGCAGTCGCAAGAGCCACACGGTCATTTACCCCAAGACTTTCATCAAAATCTTTCAAAGTATAAGCGCCAACTTTTTCACCAGCTTCACGGAAAATGCCAATGACATCTGTAATATAGTATTCACCTTGAGCGTTATTGGTATTGATATTTTTCAAAGCCTCAAACAAACGCTCGTTGTCAAAGACGTAAGTTCCGGTATTAATTTCCTTGATTTGTTTCTCAAAATCTGTGGCATCCTTTTGCTCCACAATACGAAGAACCTCAGCATTGTCATTACGAACAATTCGTCCATAGCCAAAAGGATTATCTGTTTCAGCAGTCAAGATAGTGGCCACATTTTTATGATTGATGTGAAAATCAATCAAGTTTTTCAAACTTTCACCAGTGATTAAAGGAGTATCTCCTGCAATAACCAAGGTGTGACCTGACAAACCTTCTAAGATAGGCTCTGTCATCATAACTGCATGTCCAGTCCCTAACTGTTCAGATTGAGTCACAAATTCTGTCTGTCCAGCCAAGACCTGCTCAACCAATTCTGCCTTGTGTCCTACAACTGTTACTGTCTTTTCAGGTTGGATAGCTCCCACACTACGGAAAACATGTTCCAACATAGAAATACCCGCAACCTTGTGCAAAACTTTTGGCAAATCAGATTTCATGCGAGTCCCTTTACCCGCTGCTAAAATAATGGCATAATTTGACATAATCTTCTCTTTTCTCTAGAAATTCCCTTTTATTATACCATATTTCAAATCATTCCGCGCTCTTGAATGAAAAAATGCTCTAAAGTCCTTTCTTAACCCATTTTTTGAGTATTTTTTTTGATTTTTTTTCATTTTTAAGGTAAAATTATGGAATATGAGAAAGAAAATTAATCCGCTTATTTTATTTGGTTTTTTTGGGATTATGATTTTCATTTTAATCCTGAATCGCCCTCGTTTTGAGGACCATCCTGTAAAAACAAAGTCAAATATCGCGCAAGTAGAAACGCAAGCGCTACACAATATAGATAAACCGGTAATTGATGTTTCTGGTTGGCAACGTCCTGAGGAAATAAATTACGATACTCTGTCCCAAAACATTTCTGGAGCTATCGTTCGTGTACATAGTGGCGCTCAGTCTTTAAAAGAAAACGATGCTTCCTTTGTTAATGGGGTAGATAAGGCCTTTAAAACCCATATTACCGAGTTTCAAAAACGAAATGTCCCAGTTGGTGTCTATGCCTTTGTAGCTGGAAAAAGTGTCCAAGAAATGGAAAAGGCTGCTGAAGTTTTTTATAACGCTTCATCGCCATACAGCCCTAGTTACTATTGGCTAGACGTGGAAGATAAAACCATGTCCAATATGAACGAAGGTGTTGAAGCCTTTCGAGCAAAACTAGAATCACTAGGTGCTAAAAATATCGGAATCTACGTCGGGGTCTACTTCATGGAAGAACACAGTATTGATACAGACAAGTTTACCTCTGTTTGGATTCCTTCCTATGGTTCTGACTCAGGATTTTACGAGGCAACTCCAAAAACTGATTTAGATTACGACATCCACCAGTACACATCTAAAGGAAAAATTGCTGGCTTTGACCACGATTTGGACATCAACGTCATTTCTTCCTTAAAAAACAAAGAAGAAACCTTTAGAAAAATCTTTTTAAAACCTTAAAAGCATTTGTTTATCATTTGCTTTTTCTTTTTGTGTTTGATTGTGATACAATATAGTAAGGATTTTTTGAAATAGAAATAGTTGGAGGAACAATATGCTCTCATGGTTAGCACGTGTTATTAAAGGGATTGTCATTGCTCTTGGATTTATCTTACCGGGAATTTCCGGAGGGGTTCTAGCAGCAATCTTAGGAATTTATGAACGAATGATTGGCTTTCTGGCCCATCCCTTTAAGGACTTTAAAGAAAATGTTTTGTACTTTATTCCAGTTGCCTTCGGTATGCTTCTGGGAATCGGCTTATTTTCCTACCCGATTGAATACCTGCTTGAAAATTATCAGGTCTTTGTCTTATGGAGCTTTGCGGGTGCTATCATCGGTACAGTTCCTAGCCTCCTCAAAGAATCAACTCGAGAATCTGACCGAGACAAGATTGATTTAGCTTGGTTCTGGGCAACCTTTATCATTTCTGGACTAGGTCTCTATGCCTTAAATTTTGTAGTTGGAACCTTAAGCGCCAGCTTTCTTAACTTCATCCTAGCAGGCGCACTATTGGCCCTTGGTGTATTGGTTCCTGGCCTCAGTCCATCAAATCTACTTTTGATTTTGGGGCTCTATGCTCCGATGTTGACTGGTTTTAAAACCTTTGACCTCTTGGGAACCTTCTTCCCGATTGGAATCGGAGCAGGCGCAACTCTCATTATTTTTTCAAAATTGATGGATTATGCCTTAAATAACTACCACTCACGCGTCTATCATTTCATCATCGGTATCGTCCTATCAAGTACTCTTTTGATTTTGATTCCAAATGCAGGAAACGCTGAAAGTATCCAATACACTGGTATTTCTCTTGTTGGGTATGTCATCATCGCCTTCTTCTTTGCACTTGGAATCTGGCTTGGTATTTGGATGAGCCAATTGGAGGATAAGTATAAATAATGGCAAAAAAAGTTAAAATCAAAAAAACATTGGTAGAACAAATTCTGTCTAAAGCAGGTATCCCACATCAGGGGATTCAAATCAATGCCCTAGAAGGAGAGCTTCCTCAAGGTTATGAACGAGATCAGATTTTCAAAACCTTGGCTCTTTTGGGAGATAAGACCGGACCGATTATCGGAATTGTCCCTATCACCCAACACTTGTCTGAAAAGAAACTAGCCAAAATTTCTGGCAATAAAAAAGTGAGCATGATTCCACAAAAGGACTTGGAAAAAACAACTGGTTACATTCATGGAGCAAATAATCCTGTCGGCATTCGTCAGAAACACAATTATCCCATTTTTATCGATAGAATTGCTCTAGACTTGGATCAAATGATTGTCTCTGCTGGGGAAGTTGGTCACAGCATTATCGTCGCTCCACAAGACTTGGCTAGCTTTGTAAAAGCTGACTTTGCAGATATCTTGGAGGGCAGCCAAGAATGAAGCTCTACTTTGTCCGCCACGGTCGTACCCTCTGGAACCAAGAAGGTCGTTTTCAAGGTGCTAGTGGAGATTCTCCCCTTCTTCCTGAATCCACTGACACCCTAAAACGACTTGGCCAGTATCTCAAGGATGTTCCTTTCGGTCAGATTTATTCAAGTGATTTACCTCGAGCGGTCAGATCTGCTGAAATTATCCAAAGTCAACTCCAGACGCCCTGTCCTTTAGAAAGTGTTCCTAATCTCCGTGAATGGCAGCTGGGGAAGTTGGAAGGTTTGAAAATTGCAACCTTGGAATCTATTTACCCGCAACAAATCAAAGCTTTCCGATCTAACCTTGCTCAATTTGACACTCAAATGTTTGGAGCAGAGTCCCTCTATAGCACCACGCAACGGACCATCCAATTTATCAAATCATTAAAAGATAGTCCAGCTGAGCGTATTCTAATTGTCGGACACGGCGCCAATCTTACTGCCAGTCTTCGTACTCTTCTAGGTTATAAAGAACCACTTCTTCGTAAAGATGGAGGTCTAGCAAATGCCAGCCTGACCATTCTAGAAACCCATGATTTTGAAACATTTACTCTCAATACTTGGAATGATACTTCCTATCAATAACAGAACTTGATTGTAGCGTCAAGTTCTTTTTAGTTTTGAAAGATTATTCGTGAATTTCTTGCTTATTTATGATAAAATGGGAGTGTCGCAAAAAATGACTCATCGTATTCAATTTTGAGTAAAACTAGGAGGATCCCATGTCAACAGAACATATGGAAGAACTAAATGACCAGCAGATCGTTCGCCGTGAAAAAATGGCTGCGCTCCGTGAACAAGGAATTGATCCTTTCGGAAAACGTTTTGAACGTACTGCAAATTCACAAGAATTAAAAGATAAATATGCCGACCTCGATAAAGAACAATTACATGATAAAAATGAAACAGCTACTATCGCAGGACGCTTGGTAACCAAACGGGGTAAAGGTAAAGTAGGTTTTGCCCACATTCAAGACCGCGAAGGTCAAATCCAGATTTACGTTCGTAAGGATGCTGTCGGTGAAGAAAACTATGAAATCTTCAAAAAAGCAGACCTTGGTGACTTCCTTGGTGTCGAAGGCGAAGTCATGCGTACAGATATGGGAGAACTCTCTATCAAGGCTACTCACATCACACACTTGTCTAAGGCTCTTCGTCCTCTACCAGAGAAATTCCATGGTTTGACAGACGTTGAAACAATTTACCGTAAACGTTACCTTGACTTGATTTCTAACCGTGAAAGCTTTGAGCGCTTTGTCACTCGTTCAAAAATCATTTCTGAAATCCGTCGTTACCTTGATCAAAAAGGTTTCCTTGAAGTGGAAACACCTGTTCTTCACAATGAAGCTGGTGGTGCTTCTGCTCGTCCATTTATCACCCACCACAATGCCCAAAACATTGATATGGTGCTTCGTATCGCAACTGAGCTTCACTTGAAACGCCTTATCGTCGGTGGTATGGAGCGTGTCTATGAAATTGGCCGTATCTTCCGTAATGAAGGAATGGATGCTACTCACAACCCTGAGTTCACTTCTATCGAAGTTTACCAAGCTTATGCTGACTTCCAAGATATCATGGACTTGACGGAGGGCATTATCCAACATGCTGCTAAATCAGTCAAAGGCGATGGCCCAGTTAACTATCAAGGTACTGAAATCAAAATCAACGAACCATTTAAACGTGTTCACATGGTGGATGCTATCAAGGAAATTACTGGTGTCGATTTCTGGCAAGACATGACTTTGGAAGAAGCTAAAGCTATCGCTGCTGAGAAGAAAGTTCCAGTTGAGAAACACTATACTGAAGTTGGTCACATTATCAATGCCTTCTTTGAAGAGTTTGTTGAAGAAACCTTGATCCAACCAACCTTTGTCTATGGCCATCCAGTAGCTGTATCTCCACTCGCTAAGAAAAATCCTGAAGACGAACGCTTTACTGACCGTTTCGAGCTCTTTATCATGACTAAGGAGTACGGTAATGCCTTTACTGAGTTGAACGACCCAATCGACCAACTTAGCCGTTTTGAAGCCCAAGCTAAAGCCAAAGAACTTGGTGACGATGAAGCGACAGGCATCGACTACGACTACATCGAGGCTCTTGAATACGGTATGCCACCAACAGGTGGTTTGGGAATTGGTATCGACCGTCTCTGCATGCTTCTCACTGATACAACTACTATTCGTGACGTATTGCTCTTCCCAACAATGAAATAAACTCTTATCCTCTGGTTCTTGCCAGGGGATTTTTTGATGCAAAAAGAGACTGAGCAAAAACTCAATCTCTACTTTTCACTTCTTTTGTTGCCACATCTTCTCCAAACCATTTTTGGCTGATTTCCTGGAACTTTCCTTCTTGGTATAGTTCGATAAAGGCTTGGTTTAAAGCTTGCAGTAATCTTTTGTCAGCTGGTCTAACTCCGACTGCAAAGGATTCACTTTCAAATGCAGCTGAAAAGACATTGTAGTCATTTAATATCCCCTCAGACTGAAGATAGTAATTAGCATACACTCGGTCAATCAACAAGGCATCAATTCGATCATTCTTCAAATCAATCAAGGCTTCATTGAAACTCTGATATTGATTGGCTTTCTGGTCTTTAACACGATTTTTCAATAAATCTGGCTGCGCTTCAAAGTCTAGATAACCAGAGGATCCTGCTTGGGCTCCCAAGGTCTTATCCTTCATATCCTCTACTGAATGGATCTGCTGGTTTTTCTTCGCAACCAGAACTTGCTGATTTTCCATGTATGGAATGCTAAAAGCAACCTTCTCTCGGCGTTCATCAGTGGCAGAATACCCATTCCAGATGGCATCAATAGTTCCATTTTGCAGTTCCGTCTCCTTCATATCCCAGTCAATTGGCTGAAATTGAATCTTGAAACCTAATTTTTCTGAGACAGCTTGTGCTAAGTCAATATCAAAGCCTGTATACTGTCCATTCTTTTCTTCAAATCCCATAGGTACAAAGGTATTGTCAAAACCAATAGTAATGGTCCCCTGCTCTTGATATTTATCCCAGTTATCCTGCTTTGGATCGCTAGCCTTCTGAGTACAAGCCGTTAAAAAGAGAGTCAGGATAGAAACCAATACTAAAGCAATTTTCTTATTAGTCATTGGCACCTCCTACTTGGGCTCAACCTTGAGAATCTGATCTGCGATATTTTCAGCGAATTGTAAATCGTGGGTAACCACAATCTGCGTCATCCCAAGTTCCCTATTTTGCAAGATCAATTTTTCCACTTCCAAGCGCAATTCTGGATCCAGAGCAGAAGTTGGTTCATCGTAGCCAATGATTTCTGGGTCAATCATCATAGCACGCGCCAAGGCCACCCTTTGCTTTTGCCCACCAGATAGTGAGAAAGGATAGGCATCTGCGTGCCCTGCCAGTCCCAACTGTTCCAGGAGCCCACACGCCTTCTTCTCAGCCTCTTGCTGCTTCATTCCCATGGTTTTTACGGGCGATAAGGTCAAATTATCTAGAACTGATAAATGAGGAAAAAGTTGAAAATCTTGGAATACAAATCCCAGTAAATTCCGCTTCTCTAGTTCATCCAGTTCTAAAGATTCTCCATTATAAAAGATTTGCCCTGAATCAATGGTTTCAAGACCCGCAAGCATACGTAAGAGGGTTGTCTTACCTCCACCAGAAGGTCCAACGATAGCTAGGATTTGCTTTTCAGGAATTTTTAGACTGAAATTAGATAAAATTTGCTTTTCACCAAAGACTTTATTGATATTTCGTAATTCTAACATGGCAGCCTCCTATCTATAGTAACTGTACTTCTTCTCAACTTTTTTGGCAAGAATGGTCACAATCCCAATCAAAATCAAGTAAATGGCTCCTGCTAAGAACATTGGAACCAGACTAGCATCACGGTTTGCAGCTGTTCGACTAGCCAAGATAAGGTCTGAAATACCTAGAGCATAGACCAGAGAAGTATCCTTGACCAAACTCATGACTTCGTTAAAGACACTGGGAAGAACAATCTTGGTCACTTGGGGCAAGATAATATAGCGTACTGTGTCAAAAGGACTGAATTTCAAGACCTTAGCAGCCTCATATTGACCGTTAGGAATGGTATCAATCCCTCCACGGAAGATTTCAGCAAAGTAAGCCGCATAATTCAATACAAAGGCAATGATAGCCGCAGGAAGACGGTCCAAACGAATCCCAATACTTGGCAGCACATAATAGATAAAGATTAATTGCAAGAGCAAGGGTGTGCCTCGCATAATCCAAATATAAATATTAATCAGATGATGGAGGGGCTTCCAATGGACTTGCAAGGCAAAGGCAATCAAAACGCCCAAGGGAATAGAAAAAATCAAGACCAGTGCAAAAACCTGCAAAGTCATGCTTGCACCGCTCAATAAACTCGGTAATATCTCAAACAAATAAGACATACTGCACCTCCTAAAAATAATTGTTCCTATTATAGCATAAATAAACAAAATAACCAAGAATTTTTGTAAAAAAATTCTCTTTGAAAAAGAAAAACTATATCTATCAAAAATGATTAGATACAGTTTTTAAAAATATATTCTTACAATCTCTCAAATAGTTCTTGCATTTGCACATCATCTGGAACCAGTTTTAAGTAAGCTTGCGCATTGACTTTTGCTTCCTCAAAGTAGCCCAGTTCACGTAAGAGATAGATATAGTGTTCTAGAAATTCTGGATTGTCTTTCAAATCTCCTGCCAACTCTTGGTAATGCTCATAGGCAGTATCCAAATCGTCCATCTCTTGATAAGAACGAGCAATCATCCACTTGGTCAAAAGATTCTCTGGCTCATTACTTTGTAAGTCTAAAATATCCTCATAGCGCTCCTGTTCTAGATAAATAGTTGCTAAACGGAGTAAAATTTCTTCTGTATCCTCAGCGTCTGCTTTAGCAGTAAGGAGGTAGTTTTCTGCACCACTAGCGTCATGTAATTCATAAGAAAATTGTGAAGCTGCTAACAAGAGTCTTGTTTCAAAAGGATTTTTCTCCAAACCTTGCTTAGCAATACGCAGGGCTTCTTGAACTTGATGTTCCTTATGTAAGGCCTGACTGTAACCATACTCATAGCCTTCAAAGTCAGGAGAAATGGTATCAATCTGCTTAAAGTAGAGGACAGCTTTTTGGTATTCTTCTTGATCAAAGTAAAGACTGGCTAACTCAAAAGCTGTTAGGTCATCGTATTCTAACTCCAGGGCTTTTTCTAAAAACTCTGTAGCCGTTTCAAATTTCCCTAACTGTGCATAGGCAAAGCCAATTCGTTGATAGGTAGAAATGCCTGTTTGCTCATAAATAGTACGATTATCTAACTGGGCATAGCCTTGAATGGCCTCTTGATAATTTTCCAACTCACTATCCAACTCTGCCAAGCCCAATATCAAGAGAGGATCCTCTGAGTAAGTCAATGCTTCTAACAATTTCTCACGCGCCACATCTGTCAAACCTTCCATCTGGTAAAGGTCTGCCTTCAGAGCCAAAGCCGACACATACCAGTCACTGTCAGCTTGGATTTCTTCAAGATAGGCAAAGGCTTCTTCAATTTGACCATCCTCGCTAGCAATAGCCGCTAGATTAAGATTAACCTCTGGAAAATCCTCTATGATTTTCAAGTAAATTTCCTTGGCCTGAGGATAAAAACCAATCCCTTCTAAATAAGTGGCTAACTCATACAGAAGGTCACTTGGATCATTTTCTAAAGCTTTGACGAAATAGTGCTCAGCCTTGGTTAAATCTTGCTCCTCCAAAGCCTGTAACATCTGTTGACTATTGTTCACTCTTAGCTTCCTCTCCTTCTAGTTCATATAGGCCACTGACTACCTTATACCATTCAAAAATCGCTGAAATGACAACCTTAGCAGAGGCATAAACTGGAATACCGAGCAAGACTCCCCAGATACCAAACATGGATCCTGAAGTTAACAAAACAAAGAGAACATTAATGGGATGGATGTTTAATTGACTTCCCAAAATCAATGGAGAGACAAAACGGCCTTCAATAGTTTGTTCTACTATAAAGACAATTACTACTTTCAAAAGCATGACTGGCCCAGCAATCAAGCCCAATACTAGGGCAGGAAGCATGGCTAAGAAGCTGCCTAAATAAGGAACCAGATTTAAGATACCAGCAGTAACACCCAGCGTAACCGCATAGCGTAGACCAATGATTTTAAAGAAAATCATAAACATTACCGCAACAATAATAGCCACTGTTACTTGTCCTCTAACATAATTAGACAACTGCTGATTCACATCTGATAAAACTTGTCCAACAGGTTCTTTCAATTTCGTTGGCATGAATTGGGTCAAATAGTTACGCAATCCTTTCCCATCACGCAAGAGATAAAAGAGCATGAAAGGAACGATAATCAAGGCAACAATCACTTGAGAAGCCCCGCTAATAAATGCACTCACCCAGTTGACTGCCTGAGATGAAACCTTACTTGCCCAAACTGTAGCCTGACTTGAGAAGTTTGCCAAAACTTGTTCTAACTGAGGTCTGAAATCATCTGGTAAACGCTTGGTGACCAGATCATCAATAACCCTGTCAGCATCTTCTAGGTAGACTGGAACATTCCTTGCAAAACTTAAAATCTGACGTTGCAAATTTGGAATAGCTACTGCCAATCCCCAAATGATAAAGATGGCGATAATCACAAAGACAATACTGATTGCGATGACACGATTAACATTATGCTTCTCCAACCAATCAACAATAGGATTCAATAAATAGTATAGTAAACCAGATAGAATGACTGGCAACATCACAACTGCCAAGAAGTCTAAAACAGGTGAAAATAGAAAACTAATCTTACTTAAAATAAACAGATTGAGTCCCAATAATAAGGTTACCAAAAATACCGTAATTGCCTTGTTATCTAAAAACCACTTGAAAAACCAAGATAAGCTAAAATGTTTCTCTTTTTGCTCCATAAATACTTCCTTTCTTTTGTTCTCTCATTATACCATTTTTAAATCAAAATAACTCTTTTTTAAAGTGCTTACATGGAGACAGCAACATAAAAAATCCCCTCAAAAGAGGAGATTCGATTAGTCTTGAATATGACGGTCTAAGTTCTTCTGATAATCAGCATTGGATTTGCCTTTTTCATCAGCAAATTTCTTGCGGAACTCATCCATTTCTTTGGAAGTGACAATCTTATCTTGGAGTTTAAGATATTTATAACTGTTATCTCCTGTTTTGTCACCAATCCAACCATCAGCACCACTACCTAATACTTTCTTCGTTACTAACATTTGGGCACCGTCTGAGTGTACAGGAATAACTAGAGCACTATCTGTTAACCAAGCTTGCGCCTTAGCATATTTAGAATAACGTTTTTGCAGATCTGTTTTTTCACTATTTGCATCATCAATCAATCCTTTGTATTTATCCAATCCAACTGTTTTAATGGCTGGATTGTCTGTTCCTGGTGCTACACCAAGAGAGCCGAGGAGACTTGGACCTGAAGTTGGATCAAATACATCTAGATAAGTTGATGGATCTGCATAATCCGGACTCCAACCACTATTAACATTAATGTCCCAATCAACATTATTATTTGATGTTGCTAGAACAGTCATATTTCCCAATTCATCATCAGAAACCTGTTGAATGTCAACAACTACATTTTCAGAGCCCAAGGCTTCTTCAATGGATTGTTTATAAGACTGAGCTTGATGGATAAAATCTGTCTGAGTCGATGAAACTGGAAGATCTAAATGAATTGGGAACTGTACTCCATCAGCTTGAAGAGTTTTCTTAGCAGATTCAAACTTAGCTTTAGCCTTGTCTACGTTATGAAGTGAATCTTGCGCATCATCAAGACTGACATCTTTCCAGACATTATCCAATTTATCCAATTCTATCTTAGTTACTTGACCAAACGATTGGTCTCCAACTTGTACAAATGTTGGAGGAGTGAAACTTGTACGTAATTTACGAGGCGCCACTTCATCCCCAAACACCTGAGAAACAGCTGCTTTACGATCTGCAGCAAATGCCAATGCTTGACGGAAATCTTTATTTAAAAGTGCTTTCTTAGTAGAGGATTTTTCTACATCACTTGTTTTAGCAGTATGATTGTATGACACACGATCAATATTAGTAGACATATAGAATACGCCACCTCTTTGTTGACCATATACAATATTATCCTTGTATTTTTCTTTTAGACGTTCATAGTTGGCAGAGTTTTTAAAGAGTGGAGCAGCTGGATAATGTCCCTCATCAAAACCGCGTCCTAGAGAGTCTGCATCTTGACCATCAAAGAATGATAACTTGATATCATCAATAAAGACATTTTGCTTATCCCAATAATTTTGGTTTTTGGTCATTTCGATAGAAGACTTAGATGTAAGACCCTTGAGGAGATAAGGACCGTTGTAGAGAATGCTCGTAACATCAGTGGACTTACCAAAATCATCTCCTTTAGAAGCTAAAAAGTCTCCACTCACGGGAGCAAGGACTCCCATTGTTGTTTTTGAATTCCAGAAAGATTCTGGATGGTTCAAAGTATAAACAACAGTATAATCATCTGTTGCTTTCACACCTACGGTTGAGAAATCTGTTGTTTTCCCATTTACATAGTCATCCAATCCTTTGATAGAATCCTGTACCAAATAGAGAGCCTGTGATTTCTTATCAGCTGCATGCTTCAGACCAGTTACAAAGTCCTGAGCCTTAACTTCACCATATTCTTCCCCCTCATTGGTATACCATTTGACACCCTGACGGATTTTATAGGTATAGGTCAAACCATCTTTGGAAACAGTCCAATCTTCTGCAACTGATGGGACTAAATTTCCATATTGATCATTTTCTAGTAATCCATCAATAACATTACCTGTAATCTGTTTAGTGCCGACATTACCAGAAACTGTATAATCCAAAGTAACAGGATCTGATGAGAATACATAGGCATAAGTAACTGGTTTAGTTGCTTGTTTAGTTGCTTCTTTAGTTGCTTCTTTAGTTGCTTCTTTAGTTGCTTCTTTATTACCATTACCAGATGAACACGCTACTAGCACTGCTGCCGAGAGTACAGCAACTCCTGCTGCTAAGAAAACACGTTTTTTCATAAACAAACTCCTTTGCAATTTGTATAAGATTATTATAGCACTTTTATTAAGTAAATCAATGAAAACATTTCTAATATTATCATCAAAAGAATTAGGTAAAGCTCTTGCTAATCTTGATTTCTTTATACTTCCATTTTTGTGATATAATAGTCTTATCTTTTGTATAGAGGTAAAGTTATGAAAAAAACTGTTTATTTTGGAACTTATACACGTCGGACTTCCCAAGGGATTTACAAGGCAGACTTTGATACAGAAACTGGTCAGCTTTCAAATCTAGAACTTTTTGCTACTGAGCCAAGTCCAACCTACCTTGCCTTTGACCAGCACCAACATTTATACACTGTTGGTAGTCAAGACGATAAGGGTGGAATTGCAGCATATCAAACTAATGGTAACTTATTAAATCACGTCGTTGAAGAGGGAGCCCCCCACTGTTATGTTGCCGTTGATGAAGAGCGTGATTTGGTTTACGCGGCAAACTACCACAAGGGACAGGTCCTTGTTTATAAACGTCAGGAAGATGGTCGTCTTGTACTTAGTGATATTGATCAACACAGTGGCCAAGGTCCACATGAAAATCAAGCTTCTCCACATGTTCACTATACAGATTTAACACCTGACCACTATCTAGTGACCTGCGACTTGGGAACAGACCAAGTTATCACTTATGATTTTGATTCAGAAGGAAAATTATCTAAGCTCTATACCTATCATAGCCAGCCAGGAGCAGGCTCACGCCATATTATTTTCCATAACCATTATAAAATCGCTTATCTCATTTGTGAACTCAATAGCACTATCGAGGTTCTAATCTACGATGGTGTTGGCGAATTTGAACGCATGCAAGTCATTTCAACTCTACCAGACGGTTATGAAGGCTTTAATGGTACTGCTGCCATTCGTCTCTCTAAAGATGGTAAATACCTCTACGCCTCTAACCGTGGTCATGATTCTATCGTAGTATATACAATCCTTGCGGACGGTAGCTTAGAGTTGTTAGAAATCGTTCCGACACATGGTCAGACTCCACGTGATTTTGATTTGACACCAGACCAAGAATTTGTCATTGCTGTCCATCAAGACTCTGACAATGCAACCGTCTTTAAACGCAATTCTGAAACTGGACGTCTAGCAGAACTTTCTAATGACTTTCATGTTCCTGAAGCTGTCTGTATCAGTTTTGCTCCTTAAGAAAACATAAAAAAACGGGCTCTATAATATTTGTAGTGGGTAAATCCCCTATGGATATTATGGAGCCTATTTTGTTGTAGAAAAGAAGTCCCATATCATCTATAATGAAAAGCGACCAAACTATCATTAGAAAGAATCATATGGAACAATTACATTTTATCACAAAACTGCTAGATATCAAAGACCTCAATATCCAAATTATGAATCAATTTCATCGAAAGTCTCATGAATACAAGGCTATCAAGCGCTACTGGAAACTCATCCAACAAGATAGTCGGAAAATAAGCGATAAACGTTTTTATCATCCTACTTTTCGTATGCACTTGACGAATAAAGAGATTTTAGACAAGCTTTTGGGCTATTCAAAAGACTTGAAACACCACTACCATCTCTATCAACTCTTGCTGTTTCACTTTCAGGACAAGAAGCCTGACAAATTTTTCGGACTCATTGAGGACAATCTGCAGCAGGTTCATCCTCTTTTTCAGACTGTCTTTAAAACCTTCCTCAAAGATAAAGAGAAGATTGTCAATGCCCTTCAACTACCCTATTCAAACGCCAAATTAGAAGCAACGAATAATCTCATTAAACTCATCAAACGCAATGCCTTTGGATTTCGGAACTTTGAAAACTTCAAAAAACGGATTTTTATTGCTCTGAACATCAAAAAAGAAAGGACGAATTTTGTCCTTTCTCGAGCTTAGCTTTTCTTCAACCCACTACAGTTGACAAAGAGCCAAAAAAAGAAGATGACGAATCATCTTCTTAAAAACTATGAGTTTTTAGTCTTCTTTTTTCTTGCGAGAAAGAAGTCCAAATCCACCTAGGGCTCCAAGAAGTCCAAGCGCTGCGAGGCTAGCGTTAGCTTCTGTACCTGTGTTAGGCAATTCTTTAGCCACTGTATTCACGTTAGCTGTTTCTTGGTTAGCGTTTGTGGCTTGAGTAGCTTGGTCATTAGCTAGAATTGCATGATTAGTTGCTGGAGAAACTTTCAACATGAAGTCTTCTATACGTTTAACCATTGCATCCACTTCTGCTTGAGTTGCGTTTGCATTGGCAAATACTTCTTTAGCGGCTGCTAATAATGCGTTCGCTTCTTTCACAGTTTCTGCATCAAGCTTAGCTGATTCTTGGATGATTAGCTTATCCAATTGACGAATAGCACCTTCTAACTTCGATTTATCGACTATCGTTTCAGCGTTATTAATTCTATTATTTCCTCGATTATATGATGGAACATAAGGAATTTCTTTAAAGATATCTTTAGCTAAAACTGTATATGCTTTACCATTATTCAAAATAACCGTTGCATTTCCTTTATCATCGAAGATTACTTCTGCTACATCTGGGTTAGCTGCCATAATTTTGGCTTTAGCTCCCGCTTTATCCGCGTCTGTTAAGTTGTCCAAATCAGCTACAAGTTGTTTTTCAAAATCAAGATTAAGATTTTCACCATTGTTTTTAGTTGCTACATCTGCTTCATCTTTAACTAATTGTTCAGCTGAAATTGTTGCTGTTTTTCCATCTACTGTGGTTACTGTCGCGTTACCCTTTTCATCTACAACAACTGTTGAGCCTGGATTTACAGCTTCCACAGCAACCTTAATCTTAGCAATTTCTTCAGGAGTTAAGTTATTCTTATCTGCTACCAAGGTGCGTGTAGCTGGAATATTCACACCATTTTGCTCAGATAGGTCTGCAAGTTTTTCTGTTGGAATAACTAGTTGAGAAGCAGGAATTACGGCTGTCTTACCATCTTTCATAGTAACTGTCGCATTTCCTTTATCATCTACTACGACAGTTGAGCCTGGGTTAACGGCTGATACTGCTTTCTTAACTGCTTCTTTTTCTGCATCAGTTAAAGCATCTTTCTTAGCAACTGCTGTTTTAACCGCCGGTGTGTTGATATCATTGCCTGCATTTGGTTTAGCGACTGCTTCTGCTGTCTTCGTCAAATCAGCTGCTGGAATAACCGCTGTCTTACCTGAAGGTGTTGTAACAGTTGCGTTACCTTTGTCATCTACTACTACTGTAGCTCCTGGGTTAACGGCTTT